>NZ_JADEWG010000313.1 GCF_015207735.1 [Phormidium] sp. LEGE 05292 | reverse complement strand
CCCCACATCCCCCCATCTTCTCTAGTTCCCTGCACGAACTGTTCCCAACGTGCTTGTTGACTGCGACTTGAGCCTACTACTACGCCGCAATCTGGTAAAGGTGGATTTAGTCCGGCATCTTTTAAGGCGGATTCTACAACTAGCTGAGTTAAGGTTAATAGTTCGGCTGGTCGATCGCCAATCATCGCCAAAGGTCTTGGCTTTAGTTCCGAAAAAGGTTGATGCAGCTTAATCGCAGATTTACCAGCTAACAAACTTCGCCAGCTAGAATCCAAATCACCCAAAGCTGAGAAAAAACCAATGCCAGTGATAAAAATCTTTACATTCATTCTCCCTGTAAAAAAACAGGAAATAGGAAAAACTGTTCCTTGTTCCCTGTTCTCTGTTTCCTATTTTGATGACAAAAACTATTTTTTCAGGTTTTCTGCGCCTTGAGTTACTTTAGCCGACTCAATCTTATTGCCTATAGCAATCTTGTCAACTACATCCATACCTTGAGTAACATACCCAAACACTGCATAGTTGCCATCTAAAAAATTGATATCAGACAAAGCAAAATAAAACTGAGAAGAAGCCGAATCTGGAAACATCGATCGCGCCATCGCTACCGCACCGCGCTTATGGTCTAATACTGGCGGTTGAGAAATTCTTGCCGATTCAAAAGTTTTGCTATAAACCGGAGTATCTGCACCTTGTGGCTTGATTTCCAAAGGAATATTGCGTGGCTGTTTTGTTTCAGGATCGATAAAACCACCAGTTCCCAACTGACCTCGGAAATTCGGGTCTTTACTTTGAGGATCGCCGCCTTGAACGACAAAGTTTTTTTCTACTCTGTGAAAAACTGAGCCATCGTAGACACCACGTTGTACAAGGTCTACAAAATTTCCCGCAGTTACAGGGGCATTAGTGCCATCCACTTCGATAGTAATCGGAGAACCGTTCACCACCATAACTACAGTAGCTTTTCCTTCTAACCGGGGCAAATTATTCATTTGAGGATTGTTTGCTTGAGTAATAGATACAGGGGTAGTTGTTGATGAATTTTCGGAAGTCTGGGGAGAACCTCCCTGGGATGTGCATCCTCCAACCAGCAATGCACCAACAATTATGAGTGAGACTAACCAGTGCGAAATTCTGATTTGCATTTTATTAGTTAGATACTCAACTAACATTTTGAATCAAGATATACAATCATAACCCTTCGAGCGGTACCCCCAAAAACCTTGCTAACTGAGCGCCTTGATTTTCTAAGTCTGACAGAGATATAGGTTGTCCAACTCTGGTCAAAGGTACATCTCTGCGTGCTTTAATTCGCAAATAAAGAGCGCGTCGGGGATTTAAACCTTCTTTGATCTCAACTCGAATGGCTTGGACATCTTCGATGCGACAACCTACCTCGACTTGGCGATTTTTGCCCGGAAAACCCCAACGGAAAATTTTCACAAATCCGGTTTCCCGATTAAATTCGTTATATCCACCGCCCACATCTAAAATAATCATCAACCAGAGGTAGATTGCTAAGAGTGAACCAGCCACTCCATAAAAACCCATTGCGATTCCTTGGGGGACAAAAATTAGTTGAGAAGGATCGCTAAAAAACAACAAATTTTTGTGTAAATAACTGGAAAGCCCAGCTAAGAGAAAACCTACACCGCCGATAGTAACTACTGTCGCCAACAAATAATTGCTGACCCGACGCGAACCTAAAATTTGTTGGCGGAGAATGCGATCGCTTGAGGAAATTGTTTCTGTGGTCATGGTTGTGATCGACAAATTTATCTTTGACTAACTCAGCTATTTCAATGAACTATGGGAAATTGGTAGCCCAGCTTAATTATTAAAAAAATTGGAAGAAAATGAGTTTTCCCAGTTTTGTGAGCATGGGTTGCTCCTATCCTTACCCAGTTCCCGATCCTTTAGTTTCCCACTCTTCATAACCTTTGCGCCAGTCAATCACGTAACTAAAATTTATGAACTTTCCTAATTTCGGCAACAAATTAATATATAGTTATGTTAACTTACTTAAAAACCTCCCAGTTTTAAATCAGGCAAGAGGGTTTGAAATGACCATAGCAGTCGGACGCGCCCCAGCAGAAAGAGGATGGTTTGATGTCCTCGACGACTGGCTCAAGCGCGATCGGTTCGTATTCATCGGTTGGTCTGGAATACTGCTATTCCCCTGTGCATA
>NZ_JADEWG010000050.1 GCF_015207735.1 [Phormidium] sp. LEGE 05292 | reverse complement strand
GGACTGGGGACTGGGGGTTGGGTAAGGGAATAAAGTTACCTTTACCCAATTCGTATGAACATTTTTTACTACAAATAAGGGGATTGAGGTGGGGATAACTATTAGTGTTGGGTTGTTGTTAGTGGCTTATTTGTTGGGTTCTTTTCCCACTGGTTTTTTAGCTGCTAAATTGTTGAAAGGCATTGATATTCGGGAGCAAGGTTCCGGTTCAATTGGCGCGACAAATGTGCTGCGAACTTTGGGAAAAGGGCCTGCAATTGTTGTATTGTTAGTTGATGCGTTGAAGGGTGCTTTGGCGATCGCTCTCGCCAACTGGATTTATCCTTTTACTAATAACGAAATACCTTTACCTTGGTTAGTTATTTTAGCAGGATTATTCGCTATTATCGGGCACAGTTTACCCGTTTGGTTGAATTTTAAAGGTGGAAAATCAGTGGCTACAAGTTTAGGCATTCTGTTAGCAATGTCCTGGCAAGTAGGGTTAGCAACTTTGGGTGTTTTTGCCGTTGTGGTGGCAATTACCAGGATAGTTTCGATTAGTTCGATCGCGGGTGCGATCGCAGTTTCTCTATTCATGATTTTGTTTAAACAACCACTGCCATATTTAATATTTGCTATTGCCGCAGGTGTTTATGTAATTTGGCGACACCGCAGCAATATTCAACGGATAATTGCAGGTACAGAACCGAAAGTTGGGCAAAAATTAGCAACTGAAACTGAGCAAAGTTTAGAGGGTAGTTAAATTTAGGCGGGAATTTTTAATTAATTTTAGAACGCAGATGAATGCAGATGAACCGACCTTTTGAAAAGATATTTATTCTCTCCCTCTGCACCTCTGCGCCTCTGCTTAACCGCCTAATTCTTTCGATCTGCGATAAGCTGCTTTGACTGCTTCAATGATTGCCGATCGCAAACCTGCTTTTTCTAACTCAGCTATTCCCGCAATTGTTGTACCACCCGGACTTGTTACTCTGTCTTTTAACTCAGCTGGGTGCATTCCTGATTCTTTTAAAAGTTGGGCTGTACCAAGTACTGTTTGTAATGCTAACTGAGATGCGATCGCTCTTGGTAAACCCGCCGCTACCCCACCATCACTTAAAGCTTCAATTAATATTGCCACATAACCGGGGCCTGAACCCGAAAGTCCAGTCACCGCATCCAACATACTTTCGGGAACTTCCACCACTTCGCCCACAGCTTGAAAGATGCGTTTTGCTTGTTCGAGGTGTTCCGGTTTTACTAGCTTACCAGATGCGATCGCACTGATCCCCGCCCCCACCGTCGCTGGAGTATTCGGCATCGTGCGAATTACAGCTTGCTGAGGAAACGCCTTTTCCAACTTACTTAAAGGCACTCCAGCTAAAATCGAAATGATTAACGAAGATGCTGGAACTTCGGATAATTCGATCGCCACCGCCTCAAATACCTGCGGTTTAATTGCCAAAAATAACACCTCAGATGCGATCGCAACTTCCCGATTTTCTCCTGTTACCCCAACGCCATATTTTTGAGCCAAAAAACTGCGTCGTGAAGGTAAAGGATCGCTAACTAAAACATCCGATCCTTGATAAATTCCCAGATTAATTAAGCGGGATAAGAGAGCTTCTCCCATTACCCCGCCACCAATCACACCAAACTTAATTGTCATTTCTTATTTGTCAATAATCATGTGAAATTAAGTAGTAAGTAGTGGGTTTAAGTTTTAATTTTTCAATTAATTGAGATCTTGCACCAAGAGGCGGAGCCTCTGTTTCTCGTTCCCAGGTTCAACCTGGGAACGAGGTGAAAGGAGGTTCTACCTCCATTGCTGCAAGATCTGAGTTAAAAAACTCAAAAAAACAAATTTTCCCACTACCCACTACCTACTACCTACTACCTACTTTAAAGAGACTGAATGAAACGTTGTTCAGCGGGGTTTGTCCAATTTGGTGCTGGAGTTGTCCGAGTAGGACGGACTGGTTGGTTTTGAGGTACTTCGTGAATTACACCAGACTGGGTGCTAACTTGTACGCAGCTAGGAGTAAACAAGAAAATGCTTTCGCCAATTCTTTCTTGATGACCATCGATCGCGTAAGTACCACCTGCAATAAAGTCTACTGCCCTTTGTGCTTGGTCGGGGTCCATCATTGTCAGGTTTAATACTACTGACTTCCGTTCCCGCAAAGCTTGAATTGCTTGGGGCATTTCTTCAAAAGTGCGAGGTTCCATCACCAGTACTTCCGAAAAGCCGTTGGTAACTCCAGGCATTCCAATCACGTTGTTCATTGTTGAGCTAATATTTGTAGTTGTGGTTGCGGTTGTGGTTTCTGGTACTACACTCATACGTTCGCGTATCCGACGACGCTGGCGATTGTCTTCTTCTGTTGTAGTTGGTTGGGTATTCTGTTCTTGGTAGGTGTTTTGGTACTTACCTCTTTCGTCTACCTCATCGTATTCATCGTACTCGTAAGCCGCTGGTTCATTAAGACCAACGAAGTCCTTGAGTTTGCTAAAGATATTCACGGTTTTTACACTCCATTGAAACTAGAGTTCAGTGATGTGCCAGACTTGAAATGTGAAACAGTTTAAGACTGGCGGCTCTGCGGAAGATTTGTCTTCGAGAGCAAGAGTTTTATAGTGAAGCCTACACCCAACCCTACTAGTATAAGTATCCCTGCATTAATCAAGGCTACCCGACAATTTAGCTGAGATTCGCTTCGACGATTTAAACTAAGGTACTGAACCGAAAAAGCACCCTATTTTATTTATCACGTCTTGACGCTGGAAATATATTAGCGAATGCTTGGTTTAATTCTACAGGTGAATAAGAAGAATCAATGCTGAATTTCCAGAAATAAATTTTTCCTTTAGTTTACAGCTTTCTTAGTCTCTAACACCATTCGATATCAAGACCGCGCTCCAAATAGTGTGCGTCCTAAGCGTACCATTGTCGTACCTCCTTGGACTGCTAAATGATAATCGCCTGACATTCCCATTGACAAGTGTTGCATTTGAATATTAGACCAATTTTGCTCCTGAATTTTTGCTGCTAGGGAGCGTGTATTTTGAAACAACGTCAAAATTTCCTCTTCGTTTAAATTCAGGGGAGCAATAGTCATTAAGCCTTTTATTTGTAAGTTTTGGCACTCATTAAGTGCGGGTAACTCTGTGAAAAGTTCCTCCTCTGTCCAACCATACTTATTGGGATCGGGTAGTAGTTTTACTTGGAGCAAAACTTGAGGATTTATTGACAAAGATTTTGCCAAATGATCCAATGATTGAGCTAACTTTAAACTGTCAAGAGAATGAATCCACTGAAAATGTTCCAAGGCTTTTTTCGCCTTGTTAGTTTGTAAATGCCCAATTAAGTGCCAAGTGATATCGGGTAAATCTTGCAGTTGAGATTGTTTGGCTGCGGCTTCTTGGACACGACTTTCACCAAAGTCGCGAATGCCTGCTGTGTATGCTTCCCGCATTGCCTCTACTGATACTTGTTTGCTAACAGCAATTAAGCGAACGGTTTCTGGTAGCTGTTGGCGAACGGTGGCAATGCGATCGGTAATAGTGGTAAACAATTGAGAGGAACTCATTGAAAGGTGCGCTGGTGAATTTTCATCAGCTTATCGTATTCTTCAGTTTGACCTGCACGCCTTAACATTCTAAGACGATTTTCTACCAATAGGCGCGAGTCAGAACGGCTAATAGGTTCGCAAGTTAGTCCAGCAACGGAGGTGGTTACTAAAAAAAACAGACGCTGGGCATAGAGTGTGGTATACAACTCTTTATGTTCTTCCAACACGCAAACTCGATAAAGCAGGCCAAATGTAGGATGATTTAGGTAAGTCTCGTTACTCATTAATTCGTCAAATTGGGATAATTAATAACGGTTTCGGCTATAAAAATTGACATGGCAGGACAGTATGGATGAGTGCATCTGTTGGAGAAAATAGCAAACGCTTTGTTCTAAAGGAGTATAAACTTTTTGCTTGCATCTTTCACCAAACAAAGCACTTGTATCTTTACCCTCGCTATCCAAAGTAGTTAATTTCTATTACTCATTAATTACTCTATAGCAACTAGGGTCATTTGATGACAATAACAGATTGCTATTTTACAACGAATGATGAGCGATGATTTATGGTGTAATTTGCTACTAATGCAAGTTGCTAGTTATTAATTCTTTCCTATTCCCCCCTTGAGTAAGGGGGGTAGTGGGGGGATCTAAGGCTATGATTACTAGGTTTTGATCCCCCCAACCCCCCTTAACAAGGGGGGCTAAGAAAGAGTCAGACTTGTAAATAGCAACTTATGGTACTAAACGTTATCACATCTCTCCATTACCCCAAATTACGCGCATTCCCCAAAATATGGCTAATCCTGCCATTGCTAACCAATCGATTCTGAGAAATCGCAATTGGTGCCATTTTACTTGATGTTGATTTGGGCTAGTAAAACCCCGTACTTTCATGGCGCTAGAGATTTGTTCGGCGCGTAATAACAGGTTTTGTAGCAACCTTTCGGCAACCATTAACCAAACTTTGATACTTCTGCGAATACCTAATTTTTTCCAGTTAATTGCCCTTGTCCAGATCGATCGCACTAAGTTCTGGATCTCTTCTAATACTAAAGGAATAAACCGCAAAGATAAAGTTAATGTTAGCGCAATTTCAGTGACAGGCCAATTAAATTTTTGCAAAGGCTGCATTAAACTTTCAATTCCGGTGGTAATTTCTTCGGGTGCGGTTGTTAATAAGAACAGGTTGGTACTATAAATTAAGGTGAATAGTAAAGTACTAACGCGAATTGCTAACTCTAAAGACCTGCGAGTAACGGTAAATGGCCCACTTTTGAATAAGGTATAATTATATTCTGAAAAATCCCAAGCTTTTGACTGTGACTTTTGTGGTTGACTAATTTGCGGAGTTTGCTTGTTTGCTGTTTGAAGAGTTGTGGGAGTAACAGGAATTACGCCATTTTCGGGGAGTCTTGGTTGATAACTTACTGCTAGTCCGTCTGGTGCGATCGCGCTTAAAATAAAAACCAGAACACTTAAAATTAGCAACCAACCCATTTGTTGTTTCCAGACTCGCAAAGGAATTCTGGCTGTTAATGTAAGTAAAATTAATAATAACACTAACCCTATTCGCAAAAAAGAATTTGCTAAAATTGGCGCAAATAAAAAACTCATTAACCAGGCAAGTTTCACTCTGGGATCGAGTTTATGTAACCAAGTAATTGGTTGTTCTAAGTAAAGTCCTAATGGTAAGGTTTTTAATAAGTCCATGTTTGTCCTTCGTCATTGATAATTAGAGTTCTTGCAAAAGCCGAAATTTTTATTTTTTACCACAGATGAATACAGATGAACACAGATAAACACAGATGCTATATGGAGGTTATCTGTTTTTGTACGAGTTTTTTTTGTACTGAGATTCAAGCAGATTAACGCAGATGGTTTATAGATGTTATCTGTTTTTGCTTATGTTCTGTTTACAGATGATATTGATGGTGTATCGGCTTTTGCAAGATGTTTAGTAAGTAGTAGGTAATGATTTTATCTAGTTTACTTTACTTACTACTTTTTACCAAGAGCTATGAACAATGTTAAACACGAGTTGCGCGGTTTTTACTTCCACTTTCTACTTCTCGTGATTTTTTGCCGCGCCAAAGTAACCGTAATGGTGTACCTTTGAAGCCTAATTGTTTGCGGAATTGGCTTTGAATATAGCGGCGGTAGTTATCATTAAAACGTTCGGACTCGTTGACGAAAAGGACAATTGTTGGTGGTTCGCTGGCGACTTGTGTTCCGTAATAAAGTTTGCCTTGTTTACCCTGACGGCTAACAGGTGGACTATGCCATCTTAAGGCTTCTTCTATTACTTCATTAATTACCGCAGTGGATACTCGACGTTTATGTTCGGCGGCGGCTATTTCCACCAAATCAAGGATTTTTTCTACTCTTTGTCCGGTTTGGGCACTCACAAAAATTCCTTCAGCCCAATCCATAAAATTCAAGCGCGATTTTAGGTCTTCTTGATGATCGTAAATGGTGTAAGAATCTTTTTCTACTGCATCCCATTTATTAACAACAATTACACAGGCGCGACCTTCTTCTTCAATGCGTCCGGCTAATTTTTGGTCTTGTTCGGTAACGCCATCTAAGGCATCAATTACTAATAAGACAACATCGGCGCGACGGATGGCTTTGAAAGCGCGGTTAATGCCGAAGAATTCTGGGCCGTATTCGACGTTTTTCTTTTTGCGAATTCCGGCGGTGTCAATTAAACGAAACTGCTTGTCGTTGTGTTGAATAACGGTGTCGATCGCATCTCTAGTAGTTCCCGAAATTGGGCTAACAATTGCTCGATTTTCACCAACAAAAGCGTTTAATAAACTTGATTTACCGACATTCGGACGACCGACAATTGCTACTTTAATTTCTTCGGTGTCGTCTACTTCTTCAATTGGTGGCAAATAGGTAATTAATTGATCGAGTAATTCCCCTGTGCCGTTACCATGAATACCGGAAACAGGGTAAGGTTCGCCTAATCCTAATTCCCAAAATTGGGCAGCTTGTGTTAAACCTTGATCGGGAGATTCACATTTATTAACTGCTAAAAGAAGAGGTACAGTTTGAGCGCGTAACCATTCTGCGATTTCTTCATCTCCTGCTGTTGGCCCTGCTTGTCCATCTACTACAAATATAGCTGCACTTGCTTCAGCTAATGCTGCCATTGCCTGTTCGCGGATCAAAGGTAAAAATTCGGTGTCGTCATCAAAAACTAAACCACCAGTATCAACAACAGTAAATTCACGATCGCACCAGTAAGCACGACGATAAGTGCGATCGCGTGTTACTCCAGGTTCATCATGAACAATAGCATCTTTTCCCCCTGCCAAACGGTTGACAATGGTAGATTTGCCCACATTAGGGCGACCGATAATAGCGACTACAGGCAATGGCATGATTAAAAAACAAAAAGGCAGTAATGGTGTTGAAGGTTCAACCTTACTATTCTAGCTACTAGTTCACAGTATGTAGTTGCGCTTTTGCGCCAAAAACCCCAAAAAACAAAAAATATCTGTATTTTTGTCTTTGTATTCTACAGGAAAGCTATATCTACATCTGAACTTTTAATTTATCATAATTAGTATACGATAAATTAATTGTTCCTATCAATATGAAATTGCGACAAAACATAAATGCTTTTATCCGTCCGGGCGAACAGAAAGGCTATGTAGCTGAGTGCCTAGAAATTTCTGTAGTAACGCAGGGAGAAACATTAGATGAAGTGGCAAAAAATCTGGTTGAAGCTGTTATTCTCCATTTGGAAGATGAAGATCCTGTTGAATTTGGATTAGTTGCTAAACCGACAATTATATTAACTTTTGAATTACAGCCAGAATATGCCTAGACTTAAAAGATTATCGGGTGCAGAAGTAGTTGCTATTTTAGTTAATTTTGGCTTTCAGGTATATAGCCAAAAGGGTAGTCACATCAAACTGCGTCGCCAAGGAATTGCGGGAAAATAAACTCTCACAGTCCCTAATCATGCAGAGTTAGATACAGGAACTTGTAAAGCAATTTTTAGACAGGCAAGCAAATATATTCCTGAGTCAGAGTTATATCCTTATTTTTATAGTTTGTAATTTTCCGTAATATTGCATAATTTTAATGTTTTATTAGTTAATACTTTAAATAAAATTCTTTAATTAAAGCCACGAAATCGGCGCTGTAAGTATGTCTCGTTGTTTCTATTACTAGCGTACTTTCTTGATATTCCAATTTAGTTTTACCAAATTCTAGCAATATGCGTTTAATTGGACTTTGCAAGGTTGATTTAACGTAGAGTTTGCGCTGACAATAAAACCCAAAAGTTTCAGCTTTTTCTTGAAAGGTTTCGGCTTGTTCGGTTGGATAAATTATGGCTAATCTGCCATCTTCACAAAGTAGCTTTTCGGCAATTTGTAATAGATCAAATTGGTCAAGTGAATCAGTATGTCTGGCTAGGTTTCTGGCTTCGATCGCAGCTTTGGAAGCGTTAGTAAAAAATGGAGGATTAGAAATTAACAGATTGTAGCGTTTTGCACAATTAATTGCGTAATGTTGGATAGAATTATGATATAGTTGAATGCGATTTGACCAAGGGGAATTATTGATATTTTCTTTGGCTTGATTACAGGCATCTAAATCAATTTCTACAGCATCAATTTGAGCGGGCGAACGTTGGGCTAACATTAAGGCAATTAAACCTGTTCCGGTGCCAATATCGAGAATTTCTTGGGTGTTGGTTATGTTTGTCCAAGCACCTAATAAAACGCCATCTGTGCCGACTTTCATGGCACAACGATCGTGAAATACCGTAAACTGTTTAAAGCGAAAGTAAGGATTGGGCATGAGAAAATTATCACCAAGTACTATCGATAAAGAAACGATTACGCCCGTGTGATTTTGCTTGGTAGAGGGCGCGATCGGCTGCTTCAACTAAAGCTAAAGGAACTGTTTTGGCAGTGGGAATTATTGTAGCAATCCCAACACTGATTGTGACAAATTTTGAGACAGCAGAAGCAACATGAGGAAGATATAATTCATGGATAGCTTTATGAATTTTTTGGGCAACTTTTCCCGCACCTTTACTATCAGTATGTGGTAAAATAATGGCAAATTCCTCGCCACCATAACGGGCTACTAAATCGATCGGACGTTGCACCCCTTTTCTCAGGGCTTGGGCGACAAGTTGTAAACAAATATCGCCTGCGGTGTGACCGTAGTTATCATTGTATTGTTTAAAATAATCAATGTCACAAAGAAGTAATGATAAAGGACGTTGTTCCCGAATTAAGCGAGTCCATTCTTGAGAGAGTGCGCGATCGAAACAACGGCGATTAGCAACTTGAGTTAATTGATCGATTAATGCTAAATTTTCTAGTTGTTTGTTCGCCATTTGTAATTGTTGATGCAGTTCTGATTGTTGAATTGCGATCGCTACTTGTGTCGCCAATTGTTGCAGCAATTCGCTTTCCCAAGGATACCAATGACGGGGCGAACTACAATGATGGGCTACTAACAAACCCCAAAGATTATCGCCTTGTAAGATTGGTACAATTAACTTAGCTCTTACTTGCAATTTTTCCAAAAATTCTATATGACAATCAGCAAATCCTGCCTGATAAATATCTGAAGTTGCTCGGATTGTATTGTACTGATATGACTGTCCTTTTTTCTCAACAAAATAAGTATCTGTGATTTCCATATTCAGAATTTTTCGCCAACCTTCGGCGACTGATTCTTCAACTACTATGCCACTCCAATCGGGATTAAAACGATAGATAATTACTCGATCGGTTTGCAGAAAATGTCGCACTTCATCAACTGTGGTATTTAAAATTTGCTCTATTTCTAAGGATTGACGAATGCGTTGGGCGATCGCATAAATCATCCTTTCCCTTTGGGCTTGTTGTGTTAAAGCTTCTTCTGCTTGTTTGCGAATTGTGATATCAGCAAATGATGTCACTACAGCATAAGGTTGAGTTTGATTAGGGTGAAATAGCGGCTGGGAATTAATCGAAATCCAGCTGAGATTACCATCGGGTTTATGAACTCCCATGATAATATTAAATAGCGGTTCTCCAGTGCGTAAAGTTACCATTGCGGGATGAGTTTCTCCCGGAAAAGCTGAACTATCTTCGTGAATTGCTTGCCATCGGGGATCGATCGAACTTCGCCCCATCATTTGATCGGCAGTTAACCCTAAAATTTTTTCTGCACTGTCATTACAAGCAGTAATTGTTCCATCAGCTTGCTGTAAGACAATACCTTCTGCCATTGTTGCAATTAAAGAACGATAGCGTTGTTCACTTTCGCGCAAAGCTTCTTCCATAACTTTGCGTTCAGTGATATCAGTATTCGTCCCAATCATTCGCAAAGGTTGATTATTTTCTGTGCGCTCAATTACTTTACCACGAGCTAAAATCCATTTATAAGTTCCGTCTTTACATTGCAGTCGGTATTCCTTAATGAACTGTTCAGTTTCTTTGCGAAATTGTTTTTCAATTTCCTGATAAACTTCCTCTATATCATCAGGATGAACCAACTTTTTCCAATCATTTAAATTCTTGCCCATTTCAGATTCGGCAAATCCTAGCATTTTTTTCCAGCGCCAGGAAAGGAAAAGTTCATTTGTCTGAATATTCCAATCCCAAACACCATCTCCGTTTCCTTCTAAGGCATATTGCCAGCGGGTTTCACTTTCATTTATTGCGACTAGCATTTGGATGTGTTCGCTAATATTTTCCGCAAAGGCTAAACTATATTCTTCATCATTAAACTTGACATAGTTAGCACTAATTTCCACAGGGAAAACCTGACCATCTTTTCTTTGATGTCGTCCAATAAACGTGATATGTTGATATTGTTTGAGTGCTTGCCAAGCTTTTGACCATAACTCCTGAGAAAAATCTGGATCGAAGTCATAAACTTGCATTGACTCTAACTCGGTACGAGAATAACCGAGTGCTTGGCAAGCAGCTTGATTGACGTGCAAAACTTTGCCATTTTTGTCAAACCAAGTAGCAGCAAGAGAGACAGATTCAAAGGAAATATCGGTTAAGCGGAGAGATTTTTCTAATTGTTTGCGATCGCTAATATCTTCAAATATATATAACCTGCCAAAATAGCGATCGTAAATATCCCGAACTTGGCTAGAAAAGCGGCGAATTGTCCGCCCATCGACAAATAGAATTTCATCTTCAATTGTGCTACGGTTTTCTTCACTTTGCAACGGTTTACAACTTTCAGCAAAAGCAGGAACATCTGCAATTAATCTTACACAATCGGGAATAATATCATTATTTTTTACCTTGCCTCGCCCGATTTTTTCTGCTAAATGTTCAATACCCCAAATTTCGCAAAAGCGGTGATTAAAATATAAAATTTCATCGTTGCGGTTATTTACAACATAAAACCCCAACTGAGAACTATCAGTCATAGAACGCAAAAGAGCTTCCTGACCCCGCAGTTCTTCTTCAATGCCCTGATGTGCTTGTGAAATAACTTGTTCTGTTTCGATAAACTTGTTCTTTTGTTGTAATTGATGCTGCATTTCTAATTGTTGCAAGGCAATTCCGACTTGTGCTGCAATCAATTGTAGAAATTTAATTTCCAAAGAGTTCCATTGGCGCGGACTGCTGCACTGATGAATAATTAGTAACCCCCAAATATCAGGAGAACTAGTAGCATTACCTTGAGGTGCTTGGCGCGTCACCAGAATTGGTACAACCAATTTCGCTCGGATTTGTAAAGTAATTAATAACTGTTTGTAACAAAGTTCTAGAGGTTGAGCATCAATGTCTTCTAAAATGCCGATTCTTCCTTGCTGATACTGCGCTATCCATTTGGCATTGAAGCAAGGATCATAAATCAGTTGTCCCATAATTGGTTGCCATTCGGGACTTACTGACTCTTCTGCTACTACTCCATCTCCATCGGGTAGGAAACGATAGATGATGGCTCGATCGCTCCCCAAAACTTCGCGAACTTCCTGCACCGTGATGCTCAAAATCTCACTCAAGTCAAGGAACTGGTGAATTTGCAGGGTGAATTCTCTAACGCGATCGAATATTTGCTCTAAAGCTGTATCAGCACCAGACAGATAACGTCGGAACATCGTAAAAAAAGTACTAACTACTGTACTATTTACTACAATTATTTGCGATCAATATGTGTGATCCAAGTTTTCACAAAAAAATACTTAAAACTTACTTAGTATTGCTTGGTTTTTAGGTAATAGCTTTCACGTATCGTAATCCTACAAAGGTAAAAAATCCTGAACCGAGCAGTATTGAGAACTTACCTCAATCTCACAAGCGATCGCACGACCTATGCGATGTAAACTAATTGCTACACAATTAAGCTACAACTTGAAAAACCACGATGAATCAAAACAACCAACGTGCCTATTGGCGGGCAAATACAGCATTGATTCGCAACTTACTGATCGTTTGGGCTGTGGTTTCCTTTGGATTGAGCATATTATTGGTACAACCTCTCAACAATTTCAGAATCGGTAGTGTTCCTTTAGGTTTTTGGATCGCACAACAAGGTTCAATTTATGTGTTTGTGGGATTGATTTTTTACTACGCTTACCGAATGGAAAAACTCGATCGCAAGTATTTGAGAAAAAACGGTGATTCTCAGGGGGAATAGGGACTGGGGACAAGGGGACAAGGGGACAAGGGGACAAGGGAAGGAAGTGATAACTCAAAACACAACCAGGATTTATGGATTTACATGATGAACTGGATTGATGATTTGATTTATTGGAAGACCCTGAATTAATCTTGTTAATCCTTTCATCCTTCAATCCTGGTCAATCTTTCCCCCTAACTCAAAACGTGCTACGCACCGCTACGCTAACAAAACTCAAAACTCAAAACTCTCCCAGTTCCCAGTCTCTAGTCCCCAATACCCAACTACTAACTACCACAATCTTTGAGGTTTAATAATGTCAGCAGAAGCTTGGACGGTTGTATTAGTCATCCTTTCATTCATTGTTTACATATATATAGGATGGCACTCGCGAGTTAAGGATACGAAAGGCTTTTTTGTTGCGGATCAAGGTGTGCCGTCTTTGGCGAATGGGGCGGCGACTGCTGCTGATTGGATGTCAGCGGCTTCGTTTATTTCAATGGCAGGGATTATTTCCTTTTTAGGTTACGATGGTTCGATTTTTTTGATGGGTTGGACTGGGGGTTATGTGTTGCTGGCGCTGTTGTTGGCACCTTATCTCCGCAAGTTTGGGAAATATACTGTGCCGGATTTTGTTGGCGATCGCTATTACTCTAACGTAGCTCGTTTAGTAGCAGTAATTGCGGCAATTTTCGTGTCTTTAACTTATGTTGCTGGACAAATGCGGGGAGTTGGCATTGTTTTTAGCCGCTTTCTGCAAGTAGATATTAATACCGGAGTAATTATTGGCATGGTAATAGTTGCCTTTTTCGCCATTTTAGGTGGCATGAAAGGCATTACTTGGACTCAGGTTGCCCAGTATATTGTGTTAATTGTGGCTTATCTGATTCCCGCGATCGCAATTTCCATGTTGCTTACAGGTAATCCGATTCCGCAACTTAGTTTCACCTTCAGCGATATCATTGAAAGACTCAACACGATCCAAACTGATTTAGGTTTTCCCGCTTACACCCAACCGTTTGCTAACAAACCAATGATTGATGTGTTGTTCTTCACTATTGCTTTAATGGTGGGAACAGCTGGTTTACCGCACATCATCGTCCGATTTTACACAGTTCCTGATGTGAAAGCGGCTCGTTGGTCTGCTGGTTGGGCGTTGTTGTTCATTGCTATTCTTTATACTACCGCCCCAGCTTTGGCATCTTTTGCCCGTTACAACTTAATTGAAAGCTTGAATAACAAAACAGTTGCCGAAGTACAACAACTCGACTGGGTGAGAAAGTGGGAAAATACCGGATTATTGAAGTTTGAGGACAAAAACGGCGATGGGCGCTTTCAATTAACACCGAAAAAAGAAACCAGTGAGATTATTATCGATCGCGATATCGTGGTACTCTCAACTCCAGAAGTTGCCAAACTCGCCCCTTGGGTAATTGCCCTTGTCGCCGCAGGTGGATTAGCAGCAGCTTTATCAACAGCTTCCGGGTTATTGTTGGTAATTTCCAGTTCGATCGCTCATGATGTTTATTATCGAATGATCGATCCTGGTGCTTCGGAATCGAAACGGCTATTTGTTGGTAGAGTGATGGTGGGAATTGCGATCGTTGTTGCTGGTTATTTTGGCATCAACCCGCCCGGATTTGTTGCTGAAGTAGTCGCCCTCGCCTTCGGGTTAGCAGCAGCTAGCTTTTTCCCGATCATTGTCTTGGGTGTCTTTGACAAAAGGACTAATCGGGAAGGTGCAATTTCCGGGATGATTACAGGTTTAGTTATCACCAGTTTCTACATTTTTAGCGTCAAATTTGGCGGAATGCAACCTTGGTTCGGCATTTCCGCAGAAGGATTCGGCACTGTGGGCATGATTCTCAATTTCATCGTCACTTTGGCTGTTTCCCGCTTCACTCCCCCTCCCCCCGCAGAAGTACAAGCATTAGTAGAAGAGTTGCGAACCCCAGAACATGAACCCCCGGCATTGTCTGACATTGGCGAAGACGAATTAGATTAGAATTTGGGCACTAGGGATTGGGATTTCTGATGTAGAGACGTTATATATAACGTCTCTAGAAAGTTTTGGGTTAAGGATAATCTGGCTAATTACTAAAGTGTAAGGTTAACCTTACATCTGTGTTAATCTGTGTTCATCTGTGGATATCTGTGGTTAAGAAAAATCCTCAGTACGTAGTTGCGCTTTAGCGCTAAAAATTATGAGCATAGAACAGTTAGTAATCCAAAAGTTGCAAACCCTTTCCCCAGAAAAACAGCAAGAAGTCTTAGATTTTGTAGAATTTTTACAGTCTAAGACTTTGCCAGATGAATCTTCTAATCAACAGTTAAGCGAATCTGCTTCTTTTTTAACTCTTGCCCAAAAATGGGTGGGGTGTGTTGATGCACCAAGCGATCTTTCGACTAACAAAAAGTATCTGGATGGCTATGGCAACGAATGAGGCAGCGTGTACTTTTAGATACTGGCCCTTTGGTGGCTTCTCTCAATCGTCGAGATAATTTTCATCAATGGGTAACGGCAGAGTTAACAACAATTGAACCGCCTTTATTGACTTGTGAGGCAGTACTTTCAGAAGCTTGTTTTCTGTTGCGAAAATTTTACCCAGGACAGCAGGCGGCGATCGCTTTAGTTAACAGCGGACTCATTCAAATACCCTTCTGTTTGCAAGAAGAAGCTGAGATTATTGATGAACTAATGAGTCGTTACCAGTCTGTACCAATGTCTCTGGCTGATGCCTGTTTAGTGCGGATGGCTGAACAGTATTCTGGAAGTACTATTTTAACTTTCGATCGCGATTTTTTAATTTATCGCAAGAATAGAAATGAAGCGATTCCTTTGATTATACCAGAAAATACTTAATTACTGATGCTGCTTTAGCGCCAGATATAGCGCTAAAGCGCAACTACGTACTTTTTTTAACCCGCTTTCACTACAACAGAATTACCTTCAATTTTTGCTTGGTAAGTTGCCAAAGGTTTCTTAGCAGGGCCTTTTAAAACTTTCCCATCTGGGGCAAATTCTGAATCATGGCAAGGACAATCAAAAAGCTTTTCGTCTTTCTTCCATTTAACTGTACAGTTGTTATGAGTACAAGTAGGATTAACAGCAATTAAACCGTTAGGATCGTTGGGATTCTTAATTACCAAAACTGGGCCTACTGGAGATTTTTTATTGAGAATTTGCCCATCTTTATCTAGTGCTGCTGCTGTACCAACAGATTGAAAACCGCTAGATTGGGCGATAGTAACTGATGTATTTGTTGTGGGGGTTTCCGCGTTAGCTGAGTTGTTGGAGTTGGGTAGGCAACTGGCGATCGCCACTGGCAAAGAACTAGCGACTGCACTGACACTCACCCAACCGAAAAATTCACGACGATTCATAAGTAATGTTAGTTAATGTTGGTAAAAGCTATGCACCATTACCTATTACGGCACAACAGCCCCGGAATAAATCTAGGGAAGTTATGACTTTTCTGGTGCAAGTTCTGAGGAAAAATCAAGCATTAATGTCAATGTAATATATTGTACTATATCTTCGACAATTAATGCTTCGTTACGACTTAGACTATTTTCAGGAACAAATTCTGGGGTTCTCCGCATTCAGGACAGTTAGCAATTTGACGAATATTGAGAGAAGGTTTCATGATTTAATATCCTTAACTTAACCAAGTAGAAAAACTACTAAAAGCACAGAAAGATAAAGTAACTCTTCAGAGTTAAAAAGGCACTCTTTTAACTCTCAAAATGTAATCAGTAAATCAGTCAACCTACCACTTAAGATTCAAGATTAGTTGCTTGAATTTTCGGAAGAACGGCGTTTATTGAACAAAGTAGTCATACTCAAACCAGTTACTAGCAAGGCTATTAACGCTACACCATTTAAAATGGGGAAAAACTTGTCTAAATGGATGATTTCTAGAGTATGAAGTTTCAGCAAAAATGTGGATATTTCTTCTTGTTCAAACCATTCATCAAAAATGGTGTAGCCTACCCCTGAAATCACGGTTAAAATTAAAGGCAAGGCAGCAACGATCGCAATTTGCCGATGATACTTCCGAAAAGCACGATTCATAAATTACCTCAAAAATCAACTGTAAGACTGAATACTGATTTTATATTACTGTACTGTGCTAACGTTGCCCTTAAAGATTAGAACTAAAAGGTAAAGAAGTAGAGTAGATGGAAAAAGTTCCCTAATTGCTAATTTTTCACAATTGCCACAATTACAAAGCGATCGAAACGCTTCATAAAAAGAGTAACTGTTCCCCCTTTTGGAGTATATTGCAGTGCATTTTCGATTAAATTAGCAAATAAACGAGTGAACTTAGTTGCATCTCCTTTGACAAAAACATCTGTTAGCAAATATGACTTGAGAGTAATTCCCTTTTCTTCTGCTTGCAGTTCTAAAAAATCAACCAAAATTATCATAATATTTGGTCATTTATTATTGGTAATTAAAAAGCATTTATTTATTCATACTTTATTCTGCTACCAAGTAACGATTACTTAAAATTTGCGTTGGCGTAGCCTGCCGTTGGCATATCGCCTAATTCCCACCCTAATTTTGCTGACAGAATGCAAGTAATTCAATTTATGAAAAACTTGGCAATTTTGGGAGGATTATTAATGGTGTATTATTATGGTTCCGGGCGAGTTAGCTTGGATGAAAAAATCTGATTTAAGTACATTTACAAGCGAATCAATTTCCGTTAAACTTACAACTTCCCCGCAAATAATCAAAAATATGTAAGCAATACTTTTGCGAAAGTTCCTCACAAACTTTTACCCCCCGCACGCTGTTTCCTCGTTCGTCCAAAAGTGGAGAAAACACTGCTATTCCCATTTTATTTGGTACTACTACAATTAATCCGCCAGAAACTCCACTTTTTGCTGGAAGACCAACTTTATAAGCCCATTCACCTGCAAAGTTGTACATTCCACAAGTATACATCACGCTTAAAATATCGCGCACATAATCACTTTTTACTGCCTGTTCTCCCGTCACTGGATTAACACCATTATTCGCTAAAGTCGCTGCCATTACTGCCAAATCTTGACAGTTAACCATTAACGAACACTGTTGAAAATATAAATCTAAAACCTCTTCGATTTTTTGATCGATCATGCCAAAATTTAGCATTAAATGAGCCATTGCCCGGTTACGATGTCCGGTAGTTCTTTCTGACATGAACACAGAAATATCAATAAAAATATCATGACCAATATATCGGCGGAACATATCCAACATTCGGTTTAATCTTTCTGTAGGCCCTGAACCTTTAATTAAACTAGTAGTTGCGATCGCACCAGCATTTACCATTGGATTATATGGTCGTTTAGACATTTCATCTAACACAATGGAATTAAAAGCATCTCCGGTTGGTTCTACACCAACTTTTGTTAAAACATATTCTCGCCCATGTTCTTCTAGCGCCATTCCATAAACAAAAACTTTAGAAATTGACTGAATTGTAAATAAATGTTGGTAATCGCCCACTGCAAAAATTTGACCATCTATAGTCATGATGCAGATACTAAACAAATCTGGGTTGACTTTTGCCAATTCTGGAATATAGTTGGCTAATTTCCCTTCTTGTAATTGCTGATACTTAAGATGCAAATCCTGTAAGACAGACAGCAATGGCGATCGAATAACCTCAGATTCGTTAATCATAGTTTGGACAACTTACCCGCAAAATAACCTCAGCTATAACAATAACTCTAAATTTCTCTAAAATAGAAGAGAAAAACAACAACATAAATCTCGAAATCACAATATAAGGAAATGTCAATGAAAAAATGGTGGTTAGCGACTGTCGGATTTACGATTTGCTTAGTAATAATTTTAGGATCTTTCAACCCTCTTTCAGCAGAAATTTTTCCGCAAATTTATGTCTTTGGTGATAGTCTTTCCGATGTAGGTAATGTTTACCAAGCTACTAATGGTGATAATCCCCCAAATCCACCTTATTTTAAAGGACGTTATTCTAATGGCCCTGTTTGGGTAGAATATCTCGCTTCTCGCTTAAAATTAACTGTTAATGTGGAGAATGACTTTGCTTATGGAGGCGCTAAAACAGGCGATTCACAACAGTTACCTCCCGGAGTTTTAGCCCAAATTCAAAGATTTAAAGCTAAAAATTCCACCGCCAATACTAAAGCACTTTATATTATTTGGGCAGGTGCGAATGATTACCTTGGGGGCGCAACTGATACTACTGTACCTATTAATAATTTAGCTACGGCGGTCAAGCGTTTGGCAGAAATAGGGGCAAAAAATATTGTTTTGGTTAACTTGCCAGATTTAGGTAAACTTCCAGGTACACGCACAACTGAACGCGCCAAGATTCTCAGCAGTTTAACGCAAAATCATAACTTAGGATTAGCTACATCTGTGAAAAGTTTACGTCAGCAATTTGGCGATATTAATATTCGATATCTTGACGTTAATGCTTTATTTAATCAAGTTTATAATTACCCAGGTAAATACGGGTTGAATAATGTAACTCAACCTTGCTATCGGGGGGGAATTGTGTGCGATCGGCCCAATGAGTTTTTGTTTTGGGATGGTATTCATCCTTCAACTGCGGGACATAAATTATTAGTACAATTAGCCTCTCCTCAATTAAAAGCTACTTCCAAATCTGCGGCTAACTCATCAAATAAATTAGTGCTACCTTTAAGTATTCTGATATTTACTGTTTTGGCGATCGGTTTAATTATGTGGAACCAAAGAAACCGGATCGGAAATAGTTATTAAACACTAAAATAGAAGAGAAAACCGCTAAAACCCAGTATCAACATTGACTAACTTATCACTTGAAATTAGTATCGTTTTATTTATTGTTTCGGCTGCGGTAATTGTCGTCAGTGGTACTTTCATAGCTGGAATTGCCGATCGCCTAGCCCAAAAAACCAAACTCGGACAAGCATTAATGGGCGCTTTATTCTTAGGATTTAGTACCTCTTTACCGGGAATTGTTACCTCAGTCACCGCTGCTTTAGGCAACTATCCGGTATTAGCTTTGAGTAACGCGCTTGGCGATATTGCTGTGCAAACAGCCTTTTTAGGAATTGCCGATCTCACTTATTTAGAAGCGAATTTAGAATACGCTGCTGCTTCTGCTGCAACTTTAACTCAAGGAACTTTACTAATTGTTTTACTCACCATCCCGTTATTAGCAACTGCATATCCGCTGATTAATCTTTGGGGAATTCATCCCGCATCTTTTGGATTAGTTATTACTTATATTTTGGGCTTGCGTTTAGTATCAGTTGCTTACAGTTCGCCGATGTGGAAAACGCATGATACAGAAAATATTGAAGTATTAATCGAAGAGAAAGATGATTCGTCAACAATTAAGTTATGGGTATATTTCATATTACTTGCTGCTGTTCTAGCTGTTGCTGGGTATGTTGTCGAACAAGCTGGTGTTACTATTGCTAATTCCACAAATCTTTCCGAAAATGCTGTAGGTAGTTTGTTCACTGCAATTTCTACATCTTTGCCCGAATTAGTAACTACAATAGCAGCTGTACAACGTCGGGCATTTACTTTAGCAGTAAGTGGCGTTCTCGGTGGTAATAGCTTTGATGTATTAGTTTTAGCTTTGTGCGATCTCGCTTATCGCCAAGGTTCAATTTATCAAGCTTTAACAGAACACCAAGTATTTCTTTTAGCTTTAACTATTTTAATGACTGGGATTCTACTCTTGGGCTTGTTGCGGCGCGAAAAACATGGCATTGGCAACATTGGCTTTGAGAGTTTTCTGTTATTACTGTTGTATCTGGGCGGGTTTTTGTTAGTGTTTTTTTCCGGTTAAGAAATCTGGTAAAACCAAAATTGATTCTACCAGATTTACATCTGTATTAACCTTGTTAAAACTAGTAACTATCTTGACCAGGAACTTTCTCTGTATCTTTGTTAGACGAAGCTAAATTCAAAGCTGCGTCACGGATCGCTTGCCACTGGCAAAGGAGATCGTTATCGCTTAAGTCTTTGGATTTGTATTGTTTGATCGCTTCTTCGAGTTCTTGAATATTGTGAAGAACTGGTACTTCACAGGTAAGTTCTGACATAATTCCACCTCCATTGGCAGTGATGAGGCTGCGATGAACACCTTTATAGTTTTCTATTCTAATCAGATTCGGAAAATAAACTGTATGTGTAATAACAATCTGTAACTCTAGTTAATCTAATTGTGATTACTAATTACAATCTGTAATTAATTTTAACTTAAGTGAGTTAAATCACTCCTGAAACTGTTACAAGTCACTTAATAGGTAGAATGGCGATCGCAAATTTTCCTCTTATTTATCACAACAAATTGCTTTGTCAAGTCACCGGAAAAACTTGCTGTAGGGATGAAGATAAAAATATAAATTAATCAGGAAAGATTATGACTGTTATTACTAGCCACTATCACAAATCACCCAGTATTGTAGATTACATTTTACATCCAATTCGCCAATTTTTAGATGATATTGATGTGAGCGATCGCGAATTTGCTCAGTTAGTTTGCCGTTTAATTCCCTCACAATGTCCCTTTGCTAGAGATATTAAAGTGTTTGGGAAAACAATTTTACACATTCCCCCACTTTGTAAAATTAATCCCCTCTACGATCAACTGATGAGTTTACGCTTTCGGGCTTTATCTTACTTAGCCGATCGATGTGGAGAAGATATCACCATTTATTGCATTTAATTAGTCATTTGGTAAGTAAAAATGACTAATTAACTGCTTTTATTAACTTCTGGAAAAAGCCGTTAACTGTTTCTTTAAATTGGTAGCGACGATACCACTGCTGAAAAGCTCTTTCGTATTCTTCACCATCGGATTGAAACGTATTCCAGGCATTTAGTCCCAAACCTAAACCCCACAATAACAGAAGATAAAGCGACCAAGTTAAATGTCCAACTGCTACAAAGTTGAACAACATTAAAAATGAGTTTGTAATTGCATATTTACCAAAGTGTCTTTTAAATCTACTCCGACGATATAAGTTAAATTCTTGGCGCTTTCTTTGTTCTCCTTGTCTAGCTAACCATTCGGTTTCCGCTAATTCTAATGTTTGCGGAGCGATATCTAATTCTTCAGCTATTTCCCTCAGCTGTTCGCGGGAAAATTCTCCATCGTTAGCTTGCCGAGAAATGGCGATTTGGAGAATTTGCTGGATGTCTTCTTGTTTGTAATAGCGGGTGACTTGGTTGTTTTGGGATGTGGGTGTCATGGAATTTTTTATTTAAACTTAAATTTGTATATTTTCTAGGTTATGTCTTGTGACTCTGACTTGTGCTTTTTTTTTGAACCGCAGAGGACGCAGAGGACACAGAGAAGGAGGAGGAGAGGTTTAGAAGTTACTCTTATATTATGCCGAAATTGTTGGGTGATTTGTTTGCGATCGGCAAAACCGAACCGTAAAAGACGGAAAATACGATAATTGAAAAATGAAAACAATAGTTACATTTTGTCACAATTAAAAAGAACAGAGGATAAAATTATCTTCTAGAAGCTGAAATCAGAGGCAACCAAATGAACGGTTCTATTCGCATTGGTAATTTGTTTGGCATTCCCTTCTTCGTCCATCCCACTTGGTTTTTTATTTTGGGATTGGTGACGTTAAGCTATAGCAGCCAACTGGGTTTAGTACTGGGATTAATCGTAGCTTTATTGCTATTTGCCTCTGTCTTGGCGCATGAACTAGGACATAGTTTTGCTGCTATTCGTCAAGGAATAGAAGTCAAATCAATTACTTTGTTTTTGTTTGGTGGTTTGGCTAATTTAGCGGAAGAATCTAAAACTCCAGCGGGGGCTTTTTGGGTTGCGATCGCAGGCCCATTAGTGAGTTTTCTACTGTTTGGATTGTTCACATTTCTTAGTGTGGGCGCTGGCATTTCTGGGCCTTTGGCAGGAATGTTAGAATTGCTAGGTGCTATAAACCTTGCATTGGGTATATTTAACTTAATTCCTGGCTTACCTTTAGATGGTGGAAATGTTCTGAAAGCCCTAGTTTGGAAAATCACTGGTAATCCTTTTAAAGGTGTGATTTTCGCTGGTAGAGTTGGTCAAATTTTTGGTTTACTAGGAATTAGTTTTGGTCTAGCAATTGTTTTAGGATTATTAGGAAGTGGCTTTGCTGGTGGTTGGTGGTACGCATTAATTGGTTGGTTCTTGTTACAAAATGCTGGGCGTGCTACTCAGTATGCTAGATTGCAAGATCAACTCACCAATTTGAAAGCTGAGGAAGCAGTAAATCCTAACAGTCCAATTGTTTTAGAGTCAATGTCTTTGCGAAAGTTAGCTAATGATTATGTGATTGGTAAAGATGTTTGGCGTAAGTTTTTAGTCATCGATGAACAAGGACGGTTAGTTGGAGAAATTGCTGTTGATGACATGAGAACTGTTTCCACCGATCTTTGGCCCTTCACTCCCGTAAGAGAACTGACAAAACCTGTAGATCAAACTAGGGTAGTAAGTCCAAATCAATCATTGCTTGATGTGGCAAAGTTGATTGAACAAAATAATGTTACTGAACTACCTGTAGTTCAAGCTGATGGTGTGTTAGTGGGATTGCTGGAAAAAGATTCGATCGCCAAATTGTTGGAAGCCAAATTACAAAAACGCTAACCTTATAGAAGGCAGAAGGCAGAAGGTAAGAGGTAAAATTTAGGCTAATTTAACTTACTCGCCAACTGCTCTCAGTTCTAGTCCAGCAACCAAGTATTAGAGGCAAAATCATCTGAATTATCAGTTTTTTGTGAGGGGAAATGTAAGTGTTTCCCTTCTTTTCTTATTTGTTTAACTGCTAATGGTGCGGGATTTGTTGGTAATGATGCAGGTTTTGTTGGTAACTGTGCGGGTTTTGGTTGTAAGTCTTCCAGTTGTTTTCTTAACTGTTTTACTTCTTCTTCAATTGCAGAATTAGCATTTGCTAATTGCAGGGAAGTTTTCTTCGCTTCGTCTAACTCTTTTTTCATTTGGTTAGTTTTTTCTAACTTTTGTTCCTGCTGTTTTAGCAATTTTTTCTGATTTTCTAATTCTGAGTTATATTCAGCCAGTTTTTTTTCTAAACTTGCTTCATTTTGCTGGGATTTTATCAAGTGCGATCGCAATTCCCCAATCTCTTTTTGCAAACTTGCTTCATTTGCTTTAACTGTATCTAAAGCCGCTTGCAATTCTGCTACTTTTGTGTCTAATTCGGCTTTAGCAGAAGTGCTGCGTTTGGCAGAAGTTTTGTCATTGCTGCTAGCTTCTTCTGTTACTTCTTCTGCGGTAACTTCCACTGCTTCCACTGCTTGCACATCAATGACTCCGTTATCATTATTTTTAACAGTTTCATCTTCAGAATTTGAGCCTTTTTGTGCCTCTTGACGTAATAAGTCCGAAAGATTTTTTCTTGCCATAATTGTTACCTCCAATCTCGCTGTAATTCGTTAGCAACTCTGCGGTAGTCAGCTTCAGCCTCTCGCCCATTTTTGCCGCGCCAATGCGTAATTGGTACGCCATCTAAAGCGGCTCTTTCGTGAGCTTTATAAGCCCGAACAAAAGCATGACAAGCGGGGATTCCTAGTTCTAAAAGCGTGTTTTGCGCTTCTAGTGCTTCGCCCAAACTCCGCGAATCGACTTTTGTCAACAACACTCGATGGGCGACACCTTTCGGTGTCACTGCTTCCCTGACTGTTTCAATCAGTACGGCTAAATCCATTGGTGCTGGAGGTGTGGGCAAAACTAGATAATCTGCGATCGCTATTACGGCTGCTAATGCTTCCGAGTGCAGCGCCGGAGGAGTGTCTACCACAACTAAATCATAGCCTTCTATCTTGCGTAACCGATTCAAAAGTTTAGGATTTGTTTCTTTGGATAAGTCAAATCCCCAGGAATCCTTAGCTCGCTCATACCACCAACTGGCGGAACCTTGAATATCTGCATCAACTAAAAGAACTTCTGATTTCTCCGAGAGGGTTGCAGCTAAATTAATAGCTGTAGTAGTTTTTCCTACGCCTCCCTTACCGTTTAGAATTGCGATGATTTTAGGCACTGCTTACTTCCGACGCTCACTTTCCAGAATATACCGCTTTCTTCGACTTTTTTCTTAATTTTTTTATATTAAGTAAATAGGTTTTGCTCATCAGTTAACGCTGATAATCGATATGTTAAGTCGGTGGGAAGATTTTTTTGTCTTTGTTCTATGGCATTAGATAGACTGAGATCTTGCACCTCCGCTTTTAGCCCGCCCAGAAATCAATTTCTGGGCTAAGAGCTTTGAGTGCATTTTAATGGACTGAAAGTTTTTCAATTCTAAGTATTTAGTCCTCTTTAGAGGAGTTTAGCTATAAGCCTGCCAATTGATTCGCAGGCGGATTTCGGAACTGGTGCAAGATCTAATTATAACCAAATTTATCAATTGTTAAAAATATTTAAAAAAATACTGTACAGCCAGGTTTGACTAACATATTTTTACTACTAAAAAGATAGGCTCTGGCATCGGAATGGGGCTATCGATTAGCTACCAAATTATAGTAGAATCTCATGGCGGCGAGCTTTCTTGTGAGAGTACGTCAGGACAAGGAGCTACTTTTACTATTCTTTTACCAGTGGAACGATCGAAAATTATTTAGTTTTGGTTTTATGGGAGTTCGTTAGTCATTTTTTAATTTCTCCAGAAGTTCAATGATTTTGTCAAATCGCAACTGTTTGAGCAGAATTGCCAAATTGTTATATAAGATAGGATGAGATTCGCGGATTTGTTCGGTTAGTTGTCCCAGTTTTTCATCATCTAATCCCTGAGCAGCTTGATAAAGTTGGGCGTTCAATTCCAGCGAGATTTTTGGTAATGATTCTGAGGTTAAGCGAGAAATTATAGTTTCTATTTTTGGTTTTTCTTGTTTCTGGGTGAGCAGTTTCTCGTAGACATAACGGACACCTAAATAGTGAGTCATTTTTTCAAAAATAACCGCTTCTCGAAACGGTTTGCTGACAAAATCATCACAGCCAGTCGCTAAAATATTCGCCTTGTCTTCGGCAAAGGCGTTAGCCGTTAAAGCGATAATAATAGGATGCAACTTTGGTAGAGAGCGGATACGTTTGGTGGCTTCATATCCATTCATGATTGGCATTTGTATATCCATCCAAATCAAATGAGGTTGCCAGCTTTCTGTCAAAGTAACTGCTTCTTGACTGTTAACTGCTTGACGAACTTCAAATCCAACTTGTGAGAGTAAGTTAACAAGCAGTAAACGATTGTCCGGCTGATCTTCGACTACTAAGATGCGATAGTTAGGTTGATTTGGTTCTAAGGCGATCGCTCTTTGAGTTAAAGTTAATTTAGGAAATTCAGTGTCTTTTGGCAGACTAATCTGAATATTGAATTTAAAAATGCTGCCCTGATTTAAAATGCTGCTGACAGTAATTTCTCCTCCCATTAATTGTACGAACTGGCGACTAATTGGTAAACCTAAACCTGTTCCCGACTGAGATTGTTTACCTGCTGCTGTTTGAACAAATGCTTCAAATAAACTATCAATTTCTTCGGGTGCAATACCGGGGCCTGTATCTTCAATTTCAAAATATAGCTGGGAATTGAAAATTGGAAATAGGGGATTAGAAGCATTTGAATTATTAGCGATCGCAGCTTTGATTCGCAAAGTTACATTTCCGGTTTTGGTGAATTTGATGGCATTACCGATCAGATTAATTAAAACTTGCCGCAGTTTACTTTCATCAGTTTTAATATATTGGGGAATGTCCTGAGAAATGTTAAAGATAAGTTGTAAACCTTTGGAAGAAGCTTTAAGTTGAAACATTTCTTCTAAAGAGTTCAGCAAATTGTACAGATCGAAAGTTTGTTCGTGTAGTTCAATCCGACCCGCCTCAATTTTGGACATTTCAAGTACGTCATTAATTAACGTGAGCAAATGTTCACCCGCCCGATTAATAATTCCCAGATATTCTTGTTGCTGGGCACTCAAAGAAACATCCCGATTGAGGATTTGGCTAAAGCCGAGAATCGCATTCAGGGGAGTCCGCAATTCGTGGCTCATTTTGGAGAGAAATTCGCCTTTGGCACGGCTGGCAGCATCGGCGGCTGCGAGGGCTTCTTGTAAAGCAGCTTCGGCAAGTTTGCGATCGCTAATATCAGTAATAAATCCTTCTAAGGCGATCGGTTCTCCCTCTAAGGAAAAAATTCCTTGACCTTTCTCCCATACCCACTTTGGTTTTCCTGCTGCTGTGATAATTCGATAAACTATTTCAAAGGGTTGGTGTAATGCAATAGCAGTTTCAATCTTCCAACGCACGGAAATTCTATCTTCTGGATGGGTCATTTCTTTGTAAGAAAGAGTGTGGTTCTCAATTAAATCTTCTGGATGATAACCTGTTAATTCAAAGCAGCCTTCGCTGACAAATTCCATTGTCCAATTTTTGTCATAACGGTTACGATAGGCAATTCCTGGTAAATTTTTGATTAGGGTAGATAAAGCTCGCTGACTTTCCTGCAAGGCGGCTTCTGTTTGTTGGCGTTCGACAATTTCTTGCTGGAGTTGTTCCAATGTTTGTTGCAATTCCGCTGTTCGTTCTTGGACACGAAACTCTAACTCTTCGTTGGCTTTTTGCAAATCAATTTCTGCTTGTTTGCGATCGTGAATGTCAGCGCAAATTCCTACCCATTCCCTAATACTGCCGTCTTCTGCCAAAATTGGCACTCCACGCGCAGAAAAGTAGCGATAGCTGCCATCAGCAGCGCGGAGGCGATATTCAGTTTCGTAGAGGCTTTTGGTTGCGATCGCCTGCATCCATACTTGGGCACTGCGATCGCGATCGTCTGAATGCAAAGCTTCTAACCAACCCCAATTGCTGACTTCTTCAATAGTTTGACCTGTATATTCCCGCAAAGCCGGGATATCATAAGCTCGTCCTTGAGCATCAGTCATCCAAATCCAAGCCATTTTTGAGGTGGCAATGACAAGCGATCGATACCGTTCTTCGCTCTGGCGTAGTTCTGTTTCTGTCTTTTGTAACTCTTGGACTTTATGTTCTAGGGTTTGTGCATAGTCTTTTTGTGCTTCATAAAGTTGAGCATTTTCTAAGGAGATAGCAGCTTGAGAACACAATAGTTTAAGAAGTTGTGTTTGCTTGGAAGTAAACGCTGCTGCAATTACATTGTTTTCTAAGTAAAGAATCCCAATCAGTTTACCTTGACCCAAAATCGGAGTACACAAAATTGATTTATTTTGATGGTTAATAATGTAGGGATCGTTGATAAAATTTCCCTGCTTACTAGCATGGGTTAAAATCACGTCTTCATGAGTTCGAGAGACATAGTTAACGATCGAGAGCGGGATGCGATCGCTCCCATCCACAGGAATAGATTGCCGCAAAAATATTTGCTGTGCATCCACACTTCCAGTCGCTTCAATAAACAATTGAGCATCTCGATTCAGGATTAAAACACTCGATTGTGCTCCAGCATTTTCTAAGACAATTTGCATCAATTTTGCTAAGACGCGATCGAGCTCAACTTCACCCTTAATAGCTTGAGAAGCTTTCATAACCGTCATTAAGTCTAGAGCAATTGAAGTTTCTAAACTCGTGGAAGCGAAAGTTCTGGCGGTCATTGATGTAATAGAATTACTGGGAATTAAAGTCTTTTGTTCGCGGTTAAAAATGGGAGCCAGAAGTTGGGTATAGCGTTTTTCTAAATCTTGCACTTTCGCTTTAGCACCCCATTGAGCATAAGCATAATAGGCATCAACCAGATAAGGTTGAGCAATTTTTTCTTTGTTCCAAGACAGGTAAAATTTAGCAGCTAATTCGTTGGCGATCGCTTTTTCATTCAAATAATTATTTTCATGAGCACCATTAATAGCCAGGTCATAAGTCTCAATTGCTGCTACAGTTTCCCCTAACACTCGATACCGTTCAGCTTCTACAAGATAAAATTTATGCAAGAAATTCATCGGCGCAGAATTCGCCCATTTTTTTAGCTTTTCTTGGTTACTTTGTACTTTAAGAAGATGCTGTTGTTGTTCTGACTCAGCTTCATTAAAATATATCGCCAACCGAATTAGAGAATCATAAAAATAAAATATCGGCCCATTAACCATCCCCGTTACTGCATCTAAATATTGTTCCGCTTGAGTAGCATTTTCCCAAGCTTGCTGAACTTCTCCAAATACATAACAAACAATGAGTTTATGGAAGTAAAAATAGTGGAGTCCATTTCTATCTTTAGCCTCGATATGAAATGGTAGCATTTTTTCTTCATGATAAACTTGACCCCCGAAATAACAGGGATTCTCCGACTGACCTAATAAATTCAGAACAGCCTGATGAACAATTTGGTTGTAATTTAAAGCCGCTTCTTGTCTGAGGTGAATTAAAGCTTGACTACCCGCCGCAATTTTCGGTTCAACTTCGGTTAATATGCCACCCATTAAATAAGAAAGCTGAGAAATTTCTTTGGCTGAATATCCGGTTTCTAATTCTCCGGTTTCCAATCCCTTAACATAAGCTTCTTCCAGCAAGCTCACCGCTTCTTTAAAATGTTGTTTTCCATGAATTAAGTGCGCTCCAACTGTATAAAATATTTTAGTTTTTAGATAATTCGCCTGTAATTTATCAACAATATTCAGCGCCAGTTGCCCAAATTCATAACCCCTTTGAATCTCTTGAATAACTCCACTTAAAATCAATCCATACAACCCATAAGCAAAAGCAGATAAAGGAGCATTGCCATAATAAACTGATAACTGTACCATCTCTAAAATAATCAATGGTAAGAGCGCAGGCGCACTCATATAAGCAGGAGAAACTAAACTGGATAAAATTCGTAATGCTACCTGCTTATCTGGTTCTACCATTTCTGGTAAATTAACGAAATCTGCAATTTTTTGATCTATAAAAAGAGACGCAGTAGCTTCTAATTTATGCTGAATATCCCCAGGACTTGGTTGTGTAGGAAAACTAACACCCAAAAGTTTCAGAACTTCCAGTCCCATTTCCAGTGCTTCTTTTAGTTTAACCTGGGCTGTACAAGCGGAAAGTTGTACTTCATAAACCTTGACTTTATCTAATAAAGTTCTGGCATGATCTAGCACAAGTTTTGCTAATTCTTCCATTTGTTCAAAATCAGTATTGAGGTAAGCTGCTTCCACCGATTCAGCATATAAATTAAGCGTTGTTTCATAGTGATTTTGCCAGCTATCCCCATTGATAAGTTTCCTTCCTACTGTTAAGTAATCGACAGCAGTGGTATATGCAGTCGCCGTTTTTGCTTTACGTCCTGCGATTAAATTTAACTGCGCTAATTCGTAACGATCGCTTGGGTTTAAAATCAGGTCTAACCCATAATTTAATTGGTTAACAATTTCAAAAATCTTTTCTTCTTGTTCTGGTTTTGCAGTATTATTTAACAATAACTGACCGATTTTGAGGTGAGTTGCTTGTTTTTGTTCATCTGGAATCAAAGAATAAGCAGCCTGTTGGACGCGGTCGTGAAGAAATTTATAACGGGGTGATGGGTAATTACTAACTGTTAATGGGGGATACTCTGACCTATCTTGAAAAAATTTGTAAACATCATTGATGGGTAAAATGACCCCTTCCTGTAAGGCAAACCACAAATTACAAGCAGTTGCTTCTAGGGAATTTTCCGCAACAATAGATAGGGTATTTAAATCAAAAGAATTGCCAATACAAGCTGCTATTTTTAGAAGTTGTTGAGTCAATTCTGGCAAATTTTGTAACTTAAATGCCATAAACTCTACTACATCATCGGTAATCGAAAGCGTCCGCACTTGAGCTAAGTCGCATTGCCAACAGTTCCGCTCAAAGTCAAAGGTAATCATTCCCTCTTCATGCAGATATTTGAGAAATTGATTAGTAAAGAAAGGATTACCTTTAGTTTTTTGATAAACCCATTCCGTTAAAGGTGAAGCAAGTTCTGTCGGGCAATTTAAGGCATCGGCAATTAAATGATTAATTGATGAGTGCGAAAGGGGAGTCAGGGTTAGCGTTTGTAAAGTTATACCCGTTTTTTTGATAGCTTCTAAATTTAATGGCAATGGATGAGCGGGATTAACTTCGTTATCTCGATAAGCACCCATTAACAGCAAATAGCGAGTCTCACTTTCACTTCCCAATATTTGTAACAGGTTTAAGGAAGCAGAATCTGCCCATTGTAAGTCATCTAAGAAAATTACTAGAGGATGTTCTTGAGTGGCAAACACAAAAACAAATTTACAAAACAATAAATTAAAGCGATTTTGGGCTGCATTTCCTGACAGTTCAGCAACAGCAGGTTGAGAACCAATAATTTGTTCGAGTTCAGGAATAACTTCGATAATCACTTGGGCGTTTTCTCCCAATGCTGCGATAATTTTGGTTTTCCAAAGTTGCAATTTTTCGCTACTTTCAATGAGCAGTTGTTTCGTTAATTCTCGAAAAACTTCTACCCAACCAGACAAAGGAATATTACGATTAAATTGGTCGAATTTTCCTTTAATAAAGTATCCCTTAGAACGGACAATAGGTTTGTGAATTTCGTTAACAACTGCTGTTTTTCCAATCCCCGAAAAACCTGCTACTAACAGAATTTCTGGATTACCTTGAGCAACGCGATTCTCGAACGCTTGTAGCAAAGTCTGGACTTCTCGTTCTCGACCATAAAGTTTTTCCGGGATGAGAAAGCGATCGCAAATATCTCGCTTTCCAATGGGAAATGGCACAATTTTACCCTGACTTTGCCATTGCTGCTGACAAATTTCTAAGTCATATCTAATCCCGTAAGCATTTTGATAGCGGTCTTCAGCATTTTTTGCCATCAATTTCAAAATAATATCATTGACAACTTCAGGCAGGGTTGGATTAATTGCGATCGGAGAAAGTGGCGTTTTAGCAATATGGCAATGAACAATCTCCATTGGGTCAGTTGCCAGACAAGGAAGTTGTCCAGTTAATAATTCATAGAAAGTAACACCAAGGGAATAGAAATCGGTACGATAATCAATCCCTCGATTCATGCGTCCCGTTTGTTCGGGTGCGATATAAGCGAGAGTGCCTTCTAGTAGGATGTTCAATGTTTGAATTTCTTGAGTTTCTCTGGGTAAAAGAGAAGAAATACTAAAGTCAATTAATTTAACTTCTTGCGTTTGAGGATTGATTAATAAGTTTTGGGGCTTAATATCTTTGTGAATAATACAGTTGTGGTGCAATCCTTCGATAATTTTGACGATTTGTAGGGCAATAGAGAGAAATTCATCAATCGGCAAAGGTTGATTATTAGTATATTTTGACAAGGAAATCCCGCCAAAGTCTTCCATGATTAAGGCAAAACTGTTGCCGTAAGTTTCTAGACTGTAGGGTTTGATGATACCGGGAATGTTGAGATTTTTAGCCAGGGTATATTGATGACGAAACTGTGCTAAATCCCGATAGCTGGGATAGTCACTTTTATGCAGTTTAATAGCAACAGGTTGTCCGTCGGACTGACGAATACCTCGATAAACTTGAGTGCGGCAATTGTCGTGAATTTGTTCGAGAATTTGGTATCCAGTTAAACTTAACATAATTAAATTGAATTGAAGGATAAGGATAGATTATTGAAATTTTTTCTAATGATATTTTTTGGGATGGGGAATGCGCTCAGTATTTACACCCATACGCTAAAGCGATCGCGTCCCTGTCTTTTAGCTTTATAAAGCGCCTCATCAGCTTGGTGAATTAAATTTTCTACTGATAAATCTAGGGTCGGAATTATCGTCGATACTCCTAAACTTAAGGTGATGTATTGACTGACTTCTGATTGAGCGTGAGGAATTTTCAGCTGTTGGATTTCTTGTTGGATTAATTGAGCAACAGCGATCGCTCCTTCGGCAAAAGTATTGGGTAGAATAATAACAAACTCTTCACCACCATAACGCGCTACTAAATCTGCCGGACGCTTGACAGCACGGTTAATCGCTTGAGCTACCTGCTGTAAACAATTATCTCCCCCTTGATGTCCGTAGCAATCGTTATAATTTTTAAAGTAATCGATATCACATAAAATTAAAGATAAGGGTTGTTTCTCTCTAACTAATCGTTTCCATTCTTGAGATAAATATTCGTCAAAGCGACGACGATTAGCCACTTGCGTTAACCCGTCTAAATTAGCAAGGCTTTGTAACTCTTCATTTACTTTCGCTAGTTCAATTTGAGCCATTTGTAGTTGCTTTAGTGCTAGTTCTAGTTGCTTAGATTTTTCCCTTGCCTCGGCTTCTGATTTTTGTAATCTTTCGTTCTGTTTGTTGAGTCTTTTTTGTAAAAGTTGAATGGTAAAATGAGTGTCAATTCGTGCTAAAACCTCATCAATTTGAAATGGTTTAGTTACATAATCTACCCCCCCAACTCTAAAAGCTTCAACCTTATCTATAACCTCATCTAAGGCACTCAAGAAAATAACTGGAATAGAGCGAGTCCGCCGATCTTTTTTCAGATGTTCGCATACCTCATATCCCCTCATATCTGGCATCAAAATATCGAGTAAAATTACATCGGGTAAATTGGCTTTTATACCCATGAGTGCAATTTTTCCATTCACTGCTTTGCGAACTTTATATCCCGCTTCAATTAGCAGAGTTGATAAAAGATTAATTTCTTCGAGATTGTCATCCACGATTAAAATTTCTCCTTTCAACGTGGAAATGCGATCGGCTCTGCCGTTCTGGAGGAAATCGCTTATCATTTGGCAGCTACTCCAATACCTTAATAATTTGGTCAAATCGTAATTTTTTAGTGAACTCTAACGAGGCATCTGTATATCCATCCAGATTAGATGCGCTTGCCAACTTTCGGCAAGAGTAACTGCTTGTTCAGATGGAAACGTAATGGGTAATGAGTAGTAGAAATCACATTACTCACTACCGATTATCAATTATTGGCTAAACCCGCCCCTACCTCTTATATATTAATCATTTTTGTAAACGATATAACGAGATTTGAGAGGTTCTACTTCCACTGCTGCAAGATCTGAAAATTCCTCTACCATCATCATGTTTTCAAAAAGGGCTTTCCTGTACTCATGTTGATAACACAAGTGTTGGAGAACTTTCCTGTTTATTTACGGTTGCTCAATAGTAAAGTTCCTGGTACTGCTTTTTTAATCCAATTTGTCACTAGAATTTGCTCAGATGTAAAAGTTTTTAATTGCTCGCCATTTAAGTTACGAAAGGCAATTTCAGGCGGAATTTTAATCTCTTCGCCTGTGGGCATAATCATGCTTTGAATTTGGGAAACCTCGAAAGGTCGAAAGGTTTGGAAAACTACATATTTTCCGCTTTCTCCAGTTAAGACTTCCGCTAAACAATTTTGATTTCGGTAATCTGCTACTTTCGATTTCATTCTGGAAAAAACCGATGTAGTACGATTTGCTTTAAAAAATGGGGCGCGAGTTTCTCTAAACCAATTTAATCGTAAAGTTGCCGGATCTTCGAGAATTTGGCGGCAAATATTATCAATATCAACTGCGACATCGCCATTTTTTTCTAAATGTCGCAAGTCTAATCTTACTGTATGTAATCGGGCCGATCGCAAACCGTCCAATTTATCCAAAATAAACTGGTCTTTGTCCAAAAACATGAATGTTCCATGTATAGTTTCGAGAGTGGGAAAATGCCGATTCGGTGCATCTTCAAAAGCAGCAGTAGTTTCTAAATAAAGTGCTGAATTAGGGTTAAACTCATATAAATTGTTTTCTTCCTTCTGCCTTTCCCAAAGTAGCGATCGCGGCGAGTAAAATAGTAAAATTTGTCCCACACCGAGTAGTTCGCAAGCGACGGGAAGTTTTTGGCAATATTCAATTAGCTTTTCTTCGGGGAGTTCGATCGACAATATCAAACGTTCCAAAGTTTCGCTAAAAATTTCGCACCACCCAAGCAAAGATTCAAGATTATGATTCCCCGTTTCTACAATTAACTGTATTGGCATTTTTGGGAAGTGAATTTTCAACCAATAAGCAACACCCGGATCGCAAACGCGAATTGCTGCAAATTGACTCAAATTCCAACTTTTTAACCTTTCACAAACATCGTTCATTACCCGTTCTGGCATCAGAATATCCCAAACTAAAACCGGGCGCAATTCTCGTTTTAAAGCTTCCCCAGCTAAAGTTTGTATCTGATTTTCTGTGAGTTTTCCCTGACGTGCTAATAATATCGGTTCTAATAACACTTCCTCTAAATTAGGAGCATTAACGCACCGTTCTAAATCGGGAATTGATGAAATAAAAGTGTTAAATTGCATGAGTTACTTCTTTAACTGCTGATTTGAATCGAACTACATTGAATTTAGCAATATTTCCTGCTTTTGTTGCTGCTGGAAATTTCGGAATTCGTGCAATACTATCTTGGCGCATAAATTCTACGCTTTCACCTGTAGCGGAAAATAGGCGATCGACTTTCCCCCGAATCGCCTCCCCTTCAAATGGGATAATTTCAATCTCTTCTCCTAATGCAAAAGGTTCCACAAGTCGCAACACAATTTCTTCAGGAGTGGTATCAACAACCAAACCTAAATATTCGTAAGTTCCTGTATTTATCCCAGACAATTGTCCGAACACAGAATCTCTACCTGCTGGTGTTTCTAAAGAACCAGAAAAATAGTCTCGGTTAGGTACAGATTGCAGTTCTCGCGCCGCAACTTGTAGCATTTCTGCATTCAATGTTCCGGCTGCATAAGCATCAATTAATTGACGATAAACCTTACAAGTCAAGCCAACATAGAAGGAAGATTTCATTCGCCCTTCAATTTTCAAAGAGCAAATTTGATGTTGAAAAAACTCTCCGATTTGATAAATTCCCCACAAATCCCTAGAAGACATGAAAGTTACTAAATCATCAGATTTCTTCTCTTCAGTTTCTAAATGATAAGGTAATCTGCAAGATTGAATACAACCGCCACGATTAGAATCTCGACCTGCGGTAAAATTAGAAATAGTGCAATGTCCAGAATAAGCCATACACATCGCGCCGTGAGTAAACATTTCCACTTCAATGCCTGACTTTTCTCGGATTGCGCCAGCTTCAGCAATAGTCAATTCTCGCCCGACAATTAACCGCTTCACTCCCATTTCTTTCCACAACAGTCCAGCATAAGAATTGAGGCAAGAAGCTTGCGTCGATAAGTGAATATTCAGATTTGAACTGTTACGAATAGCCCGAATTACACCGAGATCGGAAACAATAACAGCATCTACGCCAATAGATTCTAAAAAATGACAATATTCAGCTAATCCAACAAAATCTGTATCGTGAAGAAAGGCGTTTAGAGTAACATAAATTTTCGCATTATGCTGATGGGCAAATACCACAGCTTGCTCTAATTCATAATCGGTAAAATTATCAGCACGCGCCCGTAATCCATAATTTTGCCCACCTAAATATATCGCATCAGCACCATAAGCAATGGCAACTTTGAGGCGTTCTAAGTTTTTCGCTGGGGCTAGGAGTTCCGGTTTCCACATGGTATTATTTGGGGCTAAGCTTATGTTATCTTGATTTTAATTGGTTATTTACAGAAATTGAGCAATCTTCAATGGTTCTTGAGAAGAATTTTTTTGAACCGCAAAGACACGAAGAGCGCGAAGAGAAGAGGAAGAAAGAGGAGAAGGAGGGGTTTTTACAATTGATTTAGGCTTGGGATATTTGCTACAAATTGTAGAGATGGGCGGTTTTTGCCGGAATTTCTATCGCTGGGTATTCAAATTCGTTGGCAAAAATCTTGTAACATGAAAACTCCTTCTTTAGCAATAAAACTCAGGAACTAAGAAAGTAACGAAATGACTACAACTTTAACTAGCCAACCTTTATCCTTTGAACAAAGGCTGGATGCTGCACCAGTAACTCGTGTAATGTGGTTACTTTGGGTGCTATCTGCGGGATTAATTGCCTTAGATGGTTTCGATTTTTTTATTATTGGTATCGCTTTACCATTTCTTAAGCAAGACTTTAATTTAAGTTCGACGCAAGTTGGCGCTGTGGCGGTAGCTGCGATCGCGGGATCGCTAGTAGGCGCACTAACTTTAGGCCCAATTACTGATAAAATTGGCAGACATTTAATGCTAATTATTGATATTGCCATTTTTGTAATTGCTACTGCTGGAACAGCATTTGCTTGGGATGCCACTTCACTAATTATATTTCGTTTTTTGGTAGGCATTGGCATCGGTGCAGATTATCCAATTAGTGTTGCCTATATTACGGAAAACGTTCCTTCTCGACTGCGGGGAAGAATGGTAATTGGTGCTTTTACTTTTCAAGCAGTTGGGCAACTTTTGGGTGCTTTAACTGGATTAATTACAATTCACTTGTTTCAAGTCATTTATCCAAATTCAATATTACCAACTATTCAATATTCCTGGCGTTGGATGTTAGGAGTGGGGTTATTATTAGCAATTATTGTTGCCATTTTGCGGTTTAGTTTCTTGTTAGAAAGTCCCCGTTATTACATTGCTAGGGGTGAATATAAGGAAGCTTCTGAGGCGGCAACTACTTTATTAAATGAACCGATCGCCATTACCAAAGAAACCGATCCGCCAACACAGCAATCAAGTCTTTCTTACAGTTCTTTATTTTCTCCTCAATTCCTTCGCAGTACATTTTTAGCTTCGGTTCCTTGGTTTTTACAAGATATTGCTACTTATGGAATTGGCATTTTTACCCCAACAATTATTGGGGTTTTAGCTTTTGAAAATGCTAGCAGTTTTCTTGAGCGAGAAATCGCTTCTGCCAGAGGTTCTGCTTTTGTCGATCTGTTTTTAATTGCAGGGTTTTTGATTGCGGTATTTTTGGTTGAAAAAGTAGGACGAATTCGCTTACAAATTATCGGCTTTTGTGGTATGGCTGTGGGGCTTTTGGTGTTAGCTGCTTCTAATTTTCTCAACTCAGATAGTTTTTTGGATATAGCGATCGTCTTTATCGGTTTTCTAATCTTTAATCTAACCATGAATGCTGGGCCAAATTCCACAACTTTTCTACTATCAGGAGAAGTTTTTCCCACTTCAATTCGCGCCAGTGGTGCTGGTTTTGCTGCCGCTTTCGCCAAAGCTGGAGCCGTGTTAGGCACTTTTGCTTTACCAATTTTACAAAAATCAGTGGGAATTTCAATCTTGCTGTTTTTGTTGGCTATATTTTGCGTATTAGCAGCAGTAATTACCTATATGTTTCAAGTTGAAACTACAGGAAAATCACTGGAAGCAGTGAATCGATTTTAGATATTAAATTTTAGATTTTGGATTACTTAATCTAAAATCTAAAATCCGTTTGTTGTGAGGGCTTTAGTCCTAATTCTGGATATACTTGAAATATGCAAGTAATTCAGCGAACTTTTACCTTATTAACTCTGCGGGAACGTCCCATTGGCATCTGGGTTTTGAGCAGTTTTACCGCAACAATTGGACTGCTAATTTTTATATCTTCTCTACCTCCTCTTGATTGGTTTGGATTCTTTTGCATTATTTGTGCGAATTTTATGATGTTTGGTAGCCCGGAAAAGATTTGTTTATTTGATAAATCGGTAAATCGGGTTACTTTTAAACAAAAAGGATGGCTAGGAAATCAATACAGTCATTTTCCCATTACCAAAATTTCTTTAGTTGAAGTTGAACCCTTTAAATTATTTGGGATTCAATTTTATAGATTAAGTCTAAAGTTATTATCAGGAGAAATCTTCTATTTAACTCCTATTCCCAGTACTGACGATCGACTATTACACAATTTAGCTGGCTCGATTCAAGAATTTATCAGGTATTAAGCTATCAAACTTGCATACTGAGTTGCACCAAGAGGCAGAACCTCCCCTGCTGCAACATCTGAGCAACCGGAGAGGCGAAAAAAATTAGGTTTTAGTTTTAGCCTTAGTCTTTGTCTTAATTCCTCTGATCGCATCAATACTATTTTTAATCGGCTTAAATCGATAAATTGGTAATAACCAACGTCCTACTAAACTCATGCCTATAAAACCTGGGGAACGGGTAGAGAGATAAGCTGGTTTTTCCAGGGAACAGGGTTGCGGGGAGTAAGTTTGTGTACCCAAAGGTGCATATTCTGGATCGTGCCAATAATTAATTTTCCGAACCGGATCGAGTTTATGATTACGTACTCCTGGCACTTGATGTAAATGTCGGGGGCGGATGGTGAAACAGGGATTTAATACTTTGAAACCCGCCTCTATTGCCCGTTGAGCTATAAATAAATCGCAACCTTGAATACCGAGTTGGTAATTATTTTTAAACGCGCGTAATGGGGTGCGAAAAATCCAACAGTCATGTGCTCCCGCCGTCGCAATATGAAAAAGTTTCCAGCCACCATCCTTGGTAGGTTCATATCGAGATACTGTCCAAAATTCACTATTAGTAATCTCTGATGCTCTTTCTAATTGACTATTTTCGTCGAAGTAAATATCGCCGTTGACAATAATTGCTACCTGCTCATTTCCCCACTGATTTGCTACTTCTATCAAATCAGCATAAGTGGAACGGTGATTTACAGGAATAATTTCTAATTTTTCATGGGAAAATCCTTCTAAGTAGCCATAGCCTGTATCTGGATCTTTGATTTCAAAAAAAACTTTAACAGCTTCAATATAAGGATGTGCCAGATTTCTTTCTAAACAAGTGATAAATTCTTGGGCACGTTCAGGCTTGCAAGGGGCAAAAAGTGTAGTTAGCAAAATAGCCATAAAATTTCTCGTTGCAATTATTGACAGAATTTAAGTAATATCGGCTGCACCTCTCACACAAACAGATAAACTCTTAACGGAGTTGCTACTGAAATGAAGAGTTTAATATTTTATCTCTCATCATTAATATTGCAGTATATCATAACAATGCTTATATATGTAAAATATGTAAATAATTGGTAAATTACGCGGAACTAAGCATTAGTAATGGCTGAAATTTTTTTCCTTTCATTAATTGGGGCGCTGTTGTTTTTCAGGCCAGCACTAGGAGCGATCGCTATTCGGCGCTCTCTATCAATTCCTTGACAATTAGTTCTGCTGGTAATTTGCATTTTGTACGCAACTTTTCCCTTGGAATCAATCTCATGAAAGACCCTGAAATTTATCCTACCGAACTTTATCTTAGCCCTGAAAAAGATGAGCTGTTTGAAAAAGGCCCTTGGCCTAAACCTTTTGTTTTTAACGAGGATGTGGTCAATGTTTTTGATAACATGATCTCGCGCTCAGTTCCTCTTTATCGGGAAGTTTTAGCCTGTGCTGCTCATTGGACTAAAGCTTACTACCAAACAGGAACTAAAATTATTGATATTGGCTGTTCTACGGGAACATTTTTAGAATTAATCGGGCGATTTTTACAGCAACCAGCTACAATAGTTGGGATTGATAATTCTCAACCTATGTTAGAAAAAGCTAGGGAAAAGTTGTTACCAATTCAGCAAATTCATCAAGTAGAGTTAATTTGTGCTGGTGCCGAAAGTTGTTCTTTTGAAAATAGCAGCGTGGTAATTATTAATTACACTTTACAGTTTTTGCCCTTACAAGTGCGGCAAAAGTTACTAAAGTCGATATACGAAGGTTTAGTTCCCGGTGGTTTGTTATTTTTGAGTGAAAAGGTGAAATCACCTTACCCCCTATTTCAAGAAACAATTACTCGACATTATGAAGCTTTTAAGGCTTATAATGGATATGCTCATACGGAAATTGAACGCAAAAAGGAAGCACTAGAAAATGTTTTAGTACCTTTAACTGAAACTGAGCAATTGCAAATGTTAAAAGATAGTGGTTTTCAGCAGGTTGATTCTTTAATTAAACTGCATAATTTTCTTTCTTTGGTAGCACTGAAATAGGATTATTTTGATGTTTGATGAGTTTATTGGTTATCTAGCACCTGATTATTGCGATCGCTATTCCACCCACTTAGAACGAGAAGCAATTTTAACTCTACGTCAGGAACGACAAGCTAAATTATTCACACAGCAAAATCGTCAATATCAAGAAGCAGTTGCCGCTATTCAAGACATTGAAAGCAATTGGTTTGACTTTTCTGATTCAGTTGTTAAAATCGGGCGAAAAGATGAACTTATCGCAGAACAACAGCAGCGTTTTTTACAAACAGTAAAAGCTTTTTGTCCTTGGAAAAAAGGGCCTTTTGAACTGTTTGGGATTAATATAGATGCTGAGTGGCGTTCTGATTGGAAATGGGCAAGGATTTTACCTTATATTCAATCTTTAGAAAATCGTAAAGTTGCGGATATTGGTTGCCACAATGGTTATTTTATGTTTCGCATGACAGAACAAAAACCTGATTGTGTAATTGGGTTTGAACCTGTGGCAAAGCACTTTTGGAACTTTCAATTAATGCAGAATATTGTTCAGCAAGAAAACCTATTTTTTGAGTTACTTGGAGTGGAACATATTCACTTTTTCCCCAACTTTTTTGATACAATCTTTTGCTTGGGTATTTTATATCATCATCCCGATCCGATCGGGCTTTTAGGTAAAATGAAACAAGCTCTAGCACCCAAGGGAGAAATTATTATAGATTGTCAAGGAATACCCGGAGAATTACCAGTTTCCTTGACTCCCCGAAAGCGTTACGCACAGGCGCGAGGGATTTGGTTTTTACCCACTCAAAGTTGTTTAGAAAATTGGTTGGCGCGTGCAGGTTTTACTCAGATTAACTGTTTTTTTGCTGCACCTTTGTCAGTTGAAGAACAGCGTCGTACTGCTTGGGCAGATATTGATAGTTTACCAGAATTCCTCAATTCTGATGATGATTCTTTAACAGTGGAAGGTTATCCAGCACCTTGGCGTTATTATGTTATTGCCAGGAAGGACTAATCTGATAAAATTTGTCCTAACTTCCTCTTAACTTTTGCTGCTTTTGCTGATAGTCATTCCAAATTAAATGCAAATTTTTTTTGGTGACTTTTTCGCCTAATGCTTGTGAAAGATCTTGCCACAATTGAGAGCCAACACTTTTAATATAAGCACTACAATAAGAAGATTCCTCTGCCATTTGAGTATAAGCTTTACCTAACCATGACTGATGCAAAATGAATCGCTCTATTGCAGTGAGTTGCCGGGATAATAGCACCCTTTCTACGGTTTCTAGAACTTCCTCAAAATTCATTGATTAATTGGTTCTCAATCAACTGGACGGTGTTAAGTGATTTGTCAATCGTTCTGATTAACAAAACGGCTCATATAATTTTCATTATCGTTATTATTGTACTTTCCTTCTTATGACTGATGGCAAGAAAGAATTTGTAAAATTTCTAACTTTAAGAATAGCTAAAGCTGTATTTAATATCATGTCCGATCGATCGGCCATAATATACTTAATCCAAAACCCTGTAGAGACGTTATGTATAACGTCTCTACATTATAGGTAATTAACCGGACATGATATAAGTAGCCCTTATCAATTGTGTATACCAAAACCCGTGAAAAAGCAAAGTAGAGACATTTAATACAACATCTCTATTTTGCAGAATGTTCATTTTTAGGATAAATTTAGTCTGAATTTAACGTAGATAAGCGATCGTCACTCCTGCACCACCTTCTTTAGAATCAGCTAACTCGAAACGATCAACTTGTGGGTGCTCTTGCAAAAATTCATGCACACCTTGGCGCAGTTTTCCCGTACCTTTACCATGCACGATCCACAACACGCCAGCATTAGTCGCTGCATTAATTCCCCGTTCTAACTCACTTTCGGCATCTGCGACTCGATAGCCGCGAATATCAACGGTATTTTGCGAGGTGCGAATAGCGGGTGCGGGTGGTGGCGCTTGAGTTCCGCCTTTGTTTGGCGAAGTTCGAGGTGTTTCTTTTTCAGCTGGTTTTTGTTTAACTGGAAGTTCTGCTTTTTCCCCGCTTAAAGATTCAACATCTGCCAAAGAAAGGGTCATTTTCATGCTGCCAAATCGCACGCTTAAGTTACCGTTTTCATCAGCAGCGGTTAAAACTTCCGCAGTTTGATTAAATTTGGGAATGCGAATTCGATCGCCAACTTGCGGTTTAAATCCAGGTTTTGGTTTTGCTGGCGGTGGCAAATGTTTCTCTTTAATTTGATTAATTGCCTCTGTCGCTGCTTGTGCATCTTTTCCCGTCACATTTCCCTGTTGTAAACGGCGAATTACTTGAGCAATTTCGCCTTTTGCTTGTGCGATCGCAGCTTGAACAGCTTGTTCTTGTTGTAGCCGTAATTGCTGTTCTCTTTCTTTTAAATTAGCCGCTTTTCTTGCTACTTCTTCATGTAATTTTTCCGCTTGTTTTAACAGTTCCGCTGCTTCTTCCGCTTTAGTTTCTTGCCGTTTTCTTTGCGCTTCCAAACCTGCAATTACTTGGTTAACATCTTCCGATGCACCACCAACATAATTTTGCGCTTGTTCCACAATTTCGGCATTCAATCCTAATCTTTTCGCAATTGTTAAAGCATTAGAACGTCCGGGAATTCCCCACAATAATCGATAGGTTGGCGAAAGGGTAACATCATTAAATTCTACTGAGGCATTTTCAAATCTTTCATCTTCATATTTGAGAGCTTTTAATTCGCCAAAGTGAGTCGTCGCCATTGTTAATAAACTGGTGTTGGCGAGATGTTGTAAAAGTGCGATCGCCAAAGCACTTCCCTCCGCTGGATCTGTTCCCGCACCCACTTCATCAAGTAATACAAGGGACTGGGGGGAAGAGGTGGGGGGG
>NZ_JADEWG010000004.1 GCF_015207735.1 [Phormidium] sp. LEGE 05292 | reverse complement strand
AGATGTGTATAAGTCACAGCATTAGTACCGCTAACGCCGAAAGAACTAACCCCTGCGAGGCGGGAATTTTCTATTGTTTGCCAGTGGGTTTTAGATGTTGGCACCATCAAGGGCAAATTTTCCCAGTCAATATGCGGACTGGGTTGTTTATAGTGCAAATGTGGCACAATTTCTTGGTGCTGCATTTGCAACACTACCTTCATCAACCCAGCCATTCCCGCAGCTGCTTCTGAGTGTCCGATGTTGGTCTTCACCGAAGCAATAGTTAGGGGTTGGTCTTTAGAGCGATGATGACCGAATACTGCCGCTATCGCTCCCACCTCTATAGGATCGCCCAAAGCCGTACCCGTACCATGAACCTCAATATAGCTGATTTGATTCGGTTCTACGCCTCCATTGGACAAAGCTTGGCGAATCACCGTTTGTTGTGCTAGTCCATTAGGAGCAGTCAAACCGCTGCTGCGACCATCTTGGTTAACCGCACTACCTCGAAGGGTAGCTAAAATCCGGTCTTTGTCTTTTATCGCATCTGAGAGCCGCTTGACTACAATCACCCCGCACCCTTCAGCACGGACATAGCCATCAGCCGAAGCATCAAACGTTTTGCAACGACCATCAGGTGCAAGCATTCGGGCCTTCGATAAAATAACATTAACTTCTGGCAAAGCTTGCAAATTAACTCCGCCAACCAGTGCTAAATTACATTCATGGTTGCGTAAACTGGCTAGAGCTAAATGAATTGCCACCAACGAGGAAGAACAAGCCGTATCCACTGCCAAGCTAGGCCCCGTTAGACCAAGAATATAAGATAACCTTCCAGCAGCGGCATTACTTGTATTACCTGTACCTTGGTAAGCATCTATCTCTGTTGTTTCTCTCTTCAACAACCGATGTAAATAATCATTAACAGTGATACCAACGAACACACCCGTTTGACTACCAACCAGGGTATCGGGTTTAATCGCAGCATTTTCCAGAGCTTCCCAACTTACCTCTAATAGCAAACGTTGTTGCGGATCGAGGGTCAGAGCTTCTCTGGGTGAAATGCCAAAAAACTGTGCATCAAATTCTTCTAATCGATCGATAAATCCGCCATAGCGAGAGTACATTTTTCCCGGAGCACTGGGATCTGAATCGTAGAAAGCATCAATATCCCAGCGATTCGAGGGAACTTCGGAAATCGCATCTACGCCATTGCACAATAGTTCCCAGAAAGCTTCTGGAGAATTAGCACCTCCGGGAAATCTGCAACCCATACCAACGATCGCCAACGGTTCTTTTTTGGCCTTTTCCATCGCCTCAAGCTGAGATTTCATCTCCTTGAGTTCTAGGAGTGCCTTCTTCATTAAAGTTTGACGGTCTGTGTTGGTGTTCATTGCTTCTTACCTTCATCAATAAGGGCTAATTCTTCTGCAAGCAGCTGTTCGATTTCACTTTCTGATAGTTCATCAAGATCGGTTAATAAATCAGAATTTGATTGGCTAATATCTTGGTTAGTCCGTTCGCGCAGCGTTGCGTAAGCAGTATCGCTTGGCTTATCAATGGACAGGTAATCTTTGGCTAAATAATCAGCCAATACTTTGACATTGGGATAATCAAAACTCAAAGTAGCGGGTAAAGAACAAGCCAAAGACTTTTGCAGACGGTTGCGTAATTCTACAGCCATCAACGAATCCATCCCTAACTCAAAAAACCCTTGTTCGAGTTCTGCTGTTGATAGTTTCCGACCCAACACTTGACCTACTTGCTCGGTTACATGATCGATTACTAATTGGTAACGTCGATCGACTTTAGTTGCTTCTAATTGAGCAAGAAACTCTGATTTTTGAATCGGTTTCGCGCTTGTGAAATTAGCAAAGAATGGCGATAAGTTAGTTGACTGCTTAACAAAAACTGACCAATTTATCGGTAAGACTGTCACTTGTCTAGAAGTTTGGGTTAATAATTGCTTCAACATAGCTTTTCCTTGTTGGGGAGCAATCAAACTAATACCCATTGTTTGCAGTCGCTCTACTTCCCGACGATCGACTTTTTCTATCATCCCGACATCTGACCAAGCTCCCCAGTTAATACTTAACCCTGGTAAATTTAACGAGGAGCGATAATGAGCCATTCCATCCAGAAAAGCATTAGCCGCTGCATAATTTGCCGTCCCCGCAGAACCCAAAATACATGATATTGAAGAGAAAAGTACGAAGAAATCCAAAGCTAAGTCTTGGGTAAGGCGATGCAAATTCCAGGTTCCGCTGACCTTGGGTGCAAACACTTTAGCAAATAATTCCCATTGATGCTCCAATATCCGTCGGTTATCTACCACACCAGCCGCATGAATAATACCCTTTAGCGGTGGCATGATGGTGTTAATTTGATTGAGTAAAGAGGCGACTTCTGCTTCTATTGATATATCCGCTTGGATCGCTATCACCTGAGTTCCCATCTCTTCAAGTTGATTGATGGTGGCTTTTGCTCTTTCCTTGGGTAGGCTACGTCCTACTAATACCAAGTGTTTTGCTCCCTGCTCTACCAGCGATTGTGCGACTGATAACCCAATTCCTCCCATTCCTCCTGTGATTAAGTAGGTAGCATCGGCTTTGATATTTAGAGATTGTTTGACAATTTTCTGCTGTTTTATGATTCGGTTTACATACCGTTTGCCATTGCGAAAAGCTATTTGATTTTCACTATTCTTTGCTCGATCTGAACTAATTTCTGCCCCTAGACTTTGTGCATTATTGCGATCGTTTTCTGGGTCTAAATCTACGAGTCTACAGTTAAGTTCTGGATGTTCGTTGTTAATTACTCTTCCTAATCCCCACAAGGTTGATTGGGCGACTCCAGTTAGCTTAGATGTTTCACCTACTGGTTGCGCTCCTTTGGTTACTAGCCATAAAGAAGGCGACTGGGAATATCCTTGTTTAGCTATTGATTGAATCAGGAATAAGACTCCGCCACATCCGATTTGTGAGGCTATTTCTAATTCTGCTCCTGTTAGGTCTTTAGCTTCTACTGCATCTAAACTCCAGAGATAAACTATTCCTTTGATGGGGATTTGGTTTGACTGTAGTAGTCGATCGAAGTCTTGGGAATTACTTGGGTTGATGGTGAATTCTTGCGCCGATCTCTGTTGATATCCTTCCCCTGGGAAAACTAGGATACAATTTTTGAAAACTTCTTTTAATTCCTGAGCAATGCCTTGTTTATCTGCAAATAATAGCCAGGTTTCCGGTGAGTTTTGGCTGTCTTTCGGCGCGATTTCTTGTATCCTTTCTTGCTGTTGCCATACTAATTCGTAGCACCATTCTTGATTTTCTTTTGGTACTAGATGTTGCTGGTGTTCTTTGACTAAAGCTGCCAATATTTCCGGTAATAATTTCTTTTGTTCCTCTGAGAAGTTCCCGGCTTTTTGCAATAGCTCCATTAACTCTTCTGTATTTCCTCGATTTAAAAGGTTGGTAATGGGAGTTTGGCTATTTTCTGGTGAGCTATTTTCATTTGGTCGATCGGGAGTTGCTGTACTTTCAATCCAATAACGTTCTCTTTGAAAGGGATAGTTGGGTAAGATAACTTTGTTTCCGGGGTAGTCTCGGTGAACTCCTGCCCAATCTATTGTGATTCCTGCTTCATATAATTCGCCTAAACTGGTGAGTAGCTGTTGCCATTCATTCATCGCTGGACGCACTGAAGCCAACCACAAACCGTTCGGCTGACGCTCACGGAAGCCTGTACTTTCTGGTAAACACTCTCGTCCCATTCCTAATAATATTGGTTTAGGCCCGATCTCTACAAATATTTCATATTCCAATTCATGCAACGTTTCCATACTCTTAGCAAACTGCACTGGTTGAATAATATGATTTACCCAATATTGTGCTGTATTGATGTTTTCTGCTGCTAGGTTTCCGGTGACATTGGAAATTATCGGAATTTGCGGTTGATTGTAGGTGATGCTATTAGCAAGTTGCTCAAATTCTTTGAGCATTGGTGTCATTAATGGGGAGTGGAAGGCGTGAGAAACTTGTAGTTGTTTGGTTTTGATTCCTTGTTTTGTCAGTGCTTCGACGATAGTTTTGATGTCTTTGCTGGCTCCTGATATGACTGTACTTTGAGGACTGTTGATGGCGGCGATCGCTACTTTATCGCCATAATCTGCAATTATTGATTTGACCTTTTCAACTGATGCCATCGCGGAAACCATTTCGCCACCTGATGGTAACTGTTGCATTAATTTGCCACGATGGGCAATCAGTTTTAACCCTTCTTCTAAGCTAAATACTCCGGCTACACAAGCGGCGACATATTCGCCAACGCTGTGCCCCATGACTATGTTTGGTGTTATTCCCCATGATTTCCATAGTTGATATAGGGCGTATTCGATCGCAAATAATGCAGGTTGAGTATAAGCAGTTTGATTTAATGTTTCTGCTAAAACAGGGGTTAGGGGTTGGGGGTTGGGGAATTGTCTTTCTCCCTATCCCCTAACACCTGACCCCTATCCCCTAATTCTTCGGTTTCGGGGGCATAAATTATGTCTAATAATGACCTTTCTAGATAAGGAAGCAGAATTTCATTGCACTGTTCTAAAGTTTGACGGAACAGGGGTTGGGTGTCGTATAGTTGACGACCCATGTTGATGTATTGCGAGCCTTGTCCGGTGAATAAAAATGCTATTTTGGAGGGTTTTTTCGGCTGTCGATCTCCAAGTTTAAAAGCACTTAATTGCGCGATTAATTGTTCTTTGGATTGGGCAATCAACGCTAGGCGATGTTGAAAATGTTCCCTACCTGTGTTGGCTGTGTAGCATATATCTGCTAGTGGCAAATCTGAATTAGTTTGAATGTAGTTTTGATAGCGAAAAGCTAACTGTTCTAAAGCTGATGCTGTCTTTGCCGATAGGGTAAACAGATGTAAGGAACGTTCGACTGATGGAGTGACAGGCTCAAGTTTTGGGGCTTCTTCTAAGACTACATGAACATTAGTACCGCTAATACCAAAAGAACTAACTCCTGCTAATCGGGAATTTTCTGTAGTAGCCCAAGACATTTTATTTTGAGGCACCATCACGGGCAAATTTTTCCAGTCAATATGTGGACTGGGTTGTTTATAGTGCAAGTGTGGGGCGATTTCTTGGTGCTGCATTTGCAACACTACCTTCATCAACCCAGCTATTCCCGCTGCCGATTCTAAGTGTCCGATGTTGGTCTTCACAGAAGCAATAGTCAAGGGTTGATCTTTAGAGCGATCGTTACCAAATACTGCGCCCAGAGATCCTACTTCTATTGGGTCTCCTAAAGAGGTGCCTGTACCATGAGTTTCTATATAGCTGATTTGATTTGGTTGTACGCCGCTATTTTCTAGGGCTTGGCGAATCACTTTTTGTTGTGATGGCCCATTTGGGGCGGTCAGACCACTGCTGCGACCATCTTGGTTAACCGCACTACCTCGAATGGTGGCTAAAATCCGGTCTTTGTCTTTTATCGCATCGGATAGCCGCTTGATTACAATCATTCCGCACCCTTCTGCACGGACATAGCCATCGGCGGAAGCATCAAATGCTTTGCAATGACCATCAGGTGCAAGCATTCGGGCTTTTGATAAGATAATGCTAATTTCTGGTGCAACTAGCAGATTCACACCGCCAACTAGTGCTAAGTTACATTCATGGTTGCGGAGACTGGCTAGAGCTAAATGAGTTGCCACCAACGAAGAAGAACAAGCTGTATCCACTGCCATGCTAGGCCCGGTTAAACCGAGAATATAAGACAACCGCCCAGCGGCGACACTAGGAATATTACCTGTACCTTGGTAAGCATCTATCTCTGTTGTTCCTCTCTTCAACAACCGTTGCAAATAATCATTAGTAGTCATACCAACGAACACGCCAGTTTGACTACCAACTAGGGTGTTGGGTTCGATCGCCGCATTTTCCAAAGCCTCCCAACTTACTTCCAATAGTAGACGTTGTTGCGGATCGAGCGAGAGAGCTTCTCTGGGTGAAATGCCAAAAAACTGAGCGTCAAATTCTTCTATTTGATTGACAAACCCGCCATAGCGAGCGTACATTTTTCCCGGAACTTCTGGATCTGGGTCATAGAATGCGTTGATATCCCAGCGATTTGGAGGAACTTCGGAAATCGCATCTACGCCATTGCACAATAGTTCCCAGAAAGCTTCTGGAGAGTTAGCACCTCCGGGAAATCGGCAAGCCATACCGACAATAGCCAGGGGTTCTTTTTGGCTCTTTTCGATCGCCTCAAATCCTTTTTTACTCCCGTTGAGTTCCCTGTTTTCATTTCGGGCGGTTTCAAGGGAAAGGATGTCTTTGGCGATATAATCAGCTAACACTTTGACATTGGGATAATCAAAGCTCAAGGTGGCAGGTAAAGAGCAAGCAAAGGACTTTTGCAGACGGTTGCGTAATTCTACAGCCGTCAATGAATCCATGCCTAAGTCAAAAAATCCTTGTTCGAGTTCTGGTGTTGATAGTTTTCGACCCAATACTTGACTTACTTGCTCGGTTACGCGATCGATTACTAATTGGTAGCCGCCATTTTTAGTTGCTTCTAATTGAGCCAGAAACTCGGATTTTTGCATCGGTTTCGCGCTTGTAAAGTTAGCGAAAAATGCTGATACATTAGTTGATTGGCTGATATATTTTGACCAATCCATAGCTAAAACTGTCACTTGAGCAGAGGATTGGTTTAATAATTGTTGGAGTACTGCCAATGCTTGTTTGGGAGCTAAGGGATTAATACCCCTTGTTTGCATTCGCTCTACTTCTCGATTATCCAATTTTGCTACCATCCCTACTTGTGACCAAGGGCCCCAGTTAATACTCAACGCTGGTAAATTTAATGATCTGCGATAATGAGCCAGAGTATCGAGAAAGGCATTAGCCGCTGCATAATTTGCTGTACCCACATAACCAAGTATCTGAGCAACCGAAGAAAACAATACAAAGAAGTCCAAATCTAAGTCTTGGGTGAAGCGATGCAAATTCCAAGCGCCGCTGACTTTGGGTGCAAAGACTTTAGCAAATAATTGCCATTGGTGTTCTAATAGCAGTCGATCGTCAATTACACCAGCCGCATGAATAATACCTTTTAGCGGTGGCATGGTGGTGTTAATTTGATTCAGTAATGAGGCGACTTCCGCTTCTTTTGATATATCTGCTGCGATCGCTACCACCTGTGCTCCCATCTCTTCGAGTCGGTTGATGGTTGAAGAAGTTGTTTCGTTTTGTTGGCTACGTCCTACTAAGACTAAGTGTTTTGCTCCCTGCTCTACTAGCCATTGTGCGACGAGTAAGCCAATTCCTCCCATTCCTCCTGCGATCAGGTATGTGCGATCGGCTTTGAAATTTAGAGATTGTTTGCCAATTTTCTGCTGTTTTATGATTCGGTTTACATACCGTTTTCCATTGCGAAAAGCTATCTGATTTTCACTACTTGTTGACGGCTGGAAACCAATTTCTTGGGAAAGGTTTTCTACGTTTTGATGTTCTGCTGGGTCTAAATCCACGAGTCTACAGTTAAGTTCTGGATGCTCGTTGCTAATTACGCTTCCTAATCCCCATAAGGTTGATTGGGCGACTCCTGTTAGTTGAGTTCCTACATTTACTGGTTGCGCTCCTTTGGTTACTAACCATAAAGAAGGCGGTTGCGAATATCCTTGTTTCGCTATTGATTGAATTAAGGATAAGACTCCTCCGCATCCAATTTGTGAGGCTATTTCTAATTCTCCTCCAGTTAGGTCTTTAGCTTCTACTGCATTTAAGCTCCAGAGATAAACTATTCCTTTAATGGGGATTTTGTTTGACTGTAGTAGTCGATCGAAGTCTTGGGAATTACTTGGGTTGATGGTGAATTCTTGTGCTGATATCTGTTGATATTCTGTTCCAGGAAAAACTAGAATACAAGTTTTAGAAAGTGAATTCCATAAGTTACTTAATTCCTGACTAATCCCTTGTCGATCGGCAAATATTAACCAATTTTCCGGGGATGTTGAACTTTTTTTGGGCGCGAGTTCTTCTCTTCTTTCTTGCTGTTGCCATTCTAATTCGTAGCACCATTCTTGATTTTCTGACGATACAAATTCGGATGCTTGATAGGGAGTTGTTGTACTTTCAATCCAATAACGTTCTCTTTGGAAGGGATAGTTGGGTAAGGTAACTTTGTTTCCGGGGTAGTCCCGGTGAAATCCTGACCAATCTATTGTGACTCCTGCTTCATATAATGAGGCTAAACTGGTGAGTAGCTGTTGCCATTCGGGTGTTTGCGATCGCACTGAAGCCAACCACAAACCTGTGTTTTCTGGCAAACATTCCCGCCCCATTCCTAATAATATTGGTTTTGGCCCGATTTCGACAAATATTTCACATTCCAATTGCTGTAATGTGGTGATACTCTTGGCAAACTGCACTGGTTGAATAATATGATTTACCCAATATTGTGCTGTGGCGATGTTTTCTTCTGCTAATTGTCCAGTGACGTTGGAAATTATCGGAATCTGAGGTTGATTGTAGGTAATGCTGTTGGCTAAAAGCTCAAATTCTGCCAACATTGGTTTCATTAATGGGGAGTGGAAGGCGTGAGAAACTTGTAATTGTTTGGTTTTGATTCCTTGTTTTGAAAGTTGCTCAACTATGGCTTGGATCTCAATGCTTGCTCCTGAAATGACGATGCTTTGTGGACTGTTAATAGCAGCGATCGCTACTGTATCACCATAATCTGCGATGATTGATTTAACTTTTTCGACCGTTGCCATTACGGAAACCATTTCGCCACCAGAGGGCAACTGTTGCATTAACTTTCCGCGATGGGCAATCAGTTTTAGTGCTTCTTCTAAGCTAAATACTCCGGCTACACAAGCGGCGACATATTCGCCAACGCTGTGCCCCATGACTATGTTTGGTGTTATTCCCCATGATTTCCATAGTTGATATAGGGCGTATTCGATCGCAAATAATGCAGGTTGAGTATAAGCAGTTTGATTTAATGTTTCTGCTAAAACAGGGGTTAGGGGTTGGGGGTTGGGGAATTGTCTTTCTCCCTATCCCCTAACACCTGACCCCTATCCCCTAATTCTTCGGTTTCGGGGGCATAAATTATGTCTAATAATGACCTTTCTAGATAAGGAAGCAGAATTTCATTGCACTGTTCTAAAGTTTGACGGAACAGGGGTTGGGTGTCGTATAGTTGACGACCCATGTTGATGTATTGCGAGCCTTGTCCGGTGAATAAAAATGCTATTTTCGCGGCTTTTTTCTGGGGTTTATTTGGAGTTTTTACATCAGTTAGTTGCTCGATTAACTGTTCTTTAGACTCTCCAATAAATGCTAGACGATGACTAAAATGTTCCCGTCCTGTGTTCGCTGTATAGCAAATATCTGCTAAAGATACTTCAGGATTTGATATTAGATATTCTCGATAACGCTGTTGTAATTCTCTCAAAGCTTGTTCATTCTTTGCTGAGAGGGTTAGTAAGTGATAAGGACGCTCCCCTGCTCCCCTGCTCAAGAGCTCCTGTACTGGTGCTTCTTCTAAAATTACATGAGCATTTGTTCCCCCGATTCCTAAAGAGTTTACCCCCGCACGTCGCGGATGACCAGAAGTTTGCCAATCTTTTAAAGTAGTGTTGACGTAAAAAGGTGTGTTGGGTAAATCTAATTGCGGATTTGGTTGTTCAAAGTGGAGGCTTTTGGGAATTTTTTTGTGGTAGAGTGAGAGGACGGTTTTGATAAATCCGGCGATGCCAGCGGCGTTTTTCAAATGACCGATGTTGGTTTTAACTGAACCTATACCACAAAAGTTTTTTGCTTGGGTACTGGCGCGAAATGCTTGAGTTAATCCTGCAATTTCAATGGGATCTCCCAGTGGGGTTCCGGTTCCGTGTGCTTCGATGTATCCTATAGTTTCGGGGTCAATTTGAGCCATTGAAATTGCTTGTGCCACCACAGATGTTTGCCCATCGCTATTGGGAGCCGTGTAGCCAACTTTTGATGCCCCATCGTTATTAATAGCGGAACCTTTGATAACTGCATAGATGCGATCGCCATCTGCTAAAGCATCTTCTAATCGTTTCAAGAGCACCATTCCGGCACCACTACCAAAGATAGTCCCCTGAGCACGGGCATCAAACGCCCGACAATGCCCGTCTGGTGTAACTATCATTCCCTCTTGATACAAATGACCAACTTTTTGTGGTACATCAACTGACACTCCACCTGCTAAAGCCATGTCACTTTCGCCACTCAGTAAGCTGGCGCAAGCCAGATGTACTGTTACTAAAGATGTTGAGCAGGCGGTTTGCACATTGACGCTAGGGCCTGTAAGATTCAGTTTGTAAGAAATTCTGGTGGTGAGATAGTCTTTATCGTTGCCTATCATCATTTGCAAACCACCCATTGAGTCTACTGTAGTGACTTGCAAATTATCATTGATATCGAGATTGTGGCGGTTGGGATAAATATTATTTAGTAAGTAGGTGTTCATGAGGGCACCTGCATAAATGCCGATCGCGCCATCATAATTAAAAGGATTATAACCCGCATCTTCTAAACTTTCCCAGGCACATTCTAATAACAGACGTTGTTGCGGGTCCATCAATTCGGCTTCTCTGCTACTATAGCCAAAGAAGTCAGCATCAAAGGTTTCTATGTCTGATAATATTGGTTTGGCTTTGACGTAATTGGGGTTTTTTACTAGTTTTGGATCTATCCCAGCGGCAATCACTTCTTCATCGCTGAAAAAGGAAATCGATTCTACGCCATTAACTAAATTTTGCCAAAATTCATCAATATTGTTAGCACCAGGAAAACGACAGGAGATTCCAATCACGGCAATATCTGAATTACCTACACTGTGGCGAGAATTGCGAAATTGAGCGCGTTTTTGACCTTGTTTTACCGACGGTGATTCGGTTTGTTGATTTGATGTAGAGACGTTATATATAACGTCTCTACAGTATTTGGCTAAAGTGCTGATAGTGGGGTAGTTAAACATATCCACGATCGACAGTGGAATCGGGAATAATTCCTGTATCTTACTTTGAACTTGCACCAAAAGTAATGAGTATCCGCCTAGCTCAAAGAAGTTGTCATGAATGCTGATTTCTGGTAATTTTAAAGTTTCTTGCCAAATTTTGGCGATTTGAATTTCAATTTCGGTTACGGGTAGTGCAGCTTGGTTTGTCTGTTGATTTAAATCGCCTTTGCTCAGTCTTTCTCGGTCAATTATGCCAGTTTTAGTTAACGGCATTTGCGGTAATTGTACCAAGCTACAAGTTGTGGGTTTACCCAAGCGATCGTTGATTACCCAATCAGAGGTAATCTCTAGGGAAATGTTGCTTTTTGCTGTAAAATAGCCTGTTAGTTTCTCTAATGAATAAGTGGATTCTACATATTTACGAATATTTCGGTTACTCCCATCTAATCCTACGAACAAATGCGTTTGATTATGGTGTAAACCTATTAGCAAGGAGTACCATGCTTGTTGTACATTTATGGCGCAGTAGCCTTTAGTTTGCGCTAACTTTCCTCGTTGATAGTCTTGGCTAATGCCAATGCCGTCCCAAAGGCTCCAACTAAAACAATAGCTTTTTACTCCACACTTAGTTCGCTGATAATGTGTAAAACTCTCTAAAAATTGATTAGCTGCCACATACGCGCCGACCGTTGCACCGCCTAAGAAGCTAATTACAGAAGCGAAGTTGATAAATATTGCTTCTGGGTTGTCTTTGATTAGTTGATTAAGTACCCAAGTTCCGCTAACTTTGGCTTTTAAGGCTGTTGACCAAGTTTCTGGGCTTTCTTCCAGCAGCGATCGCTCTTGATAACTCCCGGCTAAATGCAATATACCATCTAGTTGACAATTCCAGCGACTTTTGGCTTGAGCAATTATTTGTTGCAACCGAGGTAAATCACAGACATCAACTGCTTCATAACTGATTTCTCCTCCCAGTTGCGTTAGTTCTTGATAGGCGGCAATTTTTGGTGATGTTGCCTCTGTAATGGGGGTTCTACCAATTAATAAAAGCTTGGCTTTATAAGTTTTGAGTAAATACTTAGCAATTTCTAGTCCAACGCCACCTAAACCGCCGCTAATTAAATACATTCCTCCTGGTTTAAAGGTAATTTCTTGGTGATTTTCTTTTGAGAATTCCACTGTTTCTAAGCGGGGAATCCATCTTTTTCCTTGGCGATATGCTACTTCCGTTTCTTTAGATAATATATGGATTTCTTGGATTAGGCGATCGGCGTTTACGATCGGTTCATCTATTGTTAAATCAATGTGGCAAGTTTTTAAATTGGGAATTTCTGGTTCAATTGCTTTGATTAAGCCAATTACAGGCGTTTTTTGATAGGCAATTTGGTCATCCGGTGAGATGAATTGACTATGACTGGAAGCTACTAATAACTGGATATTTTGCTGATTTTTTTGGGTTTTAGCTAAGGCTTTTATCAAGTAAAGTAGACTGTAGACCCCAGGAATTTGAGCTTGTTCTAATGATTCTAAGCTGGTAATTTCTTCTGGACAATCGTCATAAGTCCAGAGATGGAAAATTTGATTGATTTCCCAGTTTTTGGCAGTTAATTCAGATAGTAATTTCTGATAGTGTTCGGGATTGTTTGGGTCGATTCTATAGTGGTTAGAATCGATTTGTTCCCAGTCTAATCCGGCTTCTATTCCTACATACGCATGACCTAGTTTTTCTAATTCTCTAGCCAAACATTCTCCTAATCCCAAGTCATCTAAAAAGATGAGAATGTTGCCTGGTTTGATTGCGGGTATGAGGTTTGTTGGTTGTTTCGATCGCCAAGTCCGGCGATAAAACCAATTTGGTAGTAGGTTAGGATTTTCTAAGTTAATCCCTACTTGTTGAATTATAGTATCAAATTCACCTGCGGCAAAGCGTTTGGCTAATTGCGATCGCTGAATCTTGCCTATATCGGTTTTAGGAATTGCTTCTTTTTTGACGGGAATAATATAATTTGGGTTGACTCCAACATTTTTGACTACTGCACCCCGAATCTTCTTTAGCAGGTCTTTTAGTTTGGTTTGGTCAGAGACTGGAGAATTAAAAAAGATGGCTAATCGATCGGCATTATTCCCAGAAATTCGCACGGCACAAGCGGCTGTATAGGAAACTTCTACACCTTCGACTTCTTCAACCACTGATTCAATTTCATGGCTATAATAGTTAATTCCATTAATAATAATGTCGTCTTTATCTCTGCCTGTTAAAATAATTCTTCCCGATCTTATATAGCCGAGATCTCCAGTATTAAACCATCCGTCTGAGGTAAATGCTTCTTGATTTTTTTGCGGGTTTTGATAGTACCCTGAAGTTACGGAAGGCCCTTTGACTTGAAATTTCCCAATTACTCCTTCGCTAACTATTTGATTAGTTTCATCGACAATCCTGATTGAGGCTCCCGGAATTGGTTGTCCTAGTTCTACAAATGACATTTCATCTGATGTATTTTCTAAGGAAAAACTATCAGACCATGTTATTACTGAGCTAGTTTCTGACATCCCAAAAGCTGGACGAATAACATTAGCTGGCAGACCATGAGGCTGGAGCAGTTTGAGAAAGTTGCGTGCTACTTTGGGGACTATTTGCTCACCACCATTTACTAAAAATTTTAAAGAGGATAAATCATAAGACCGTTGGTTAATCTCACTTGCTCGCTCATTAATCAACGAAAAAGCAAAGTTTGGAGACCAGGAAATCGAGGCTTTATGGTGTTGAATCAACTCCAGCCATCGCAGGGGATTTTGCAGAATATATTCTGTGGATACATGGATTTGCTGACAACCGAGATCGACTGCCATCAATCCCAAAAGCACTATTGCGCCTACGTGCTCTAGTGGCATCCAGTTGAAGAAGATATCTTGACTCAAAAGGTTGTTTTGGGCGGTGCCACCAGTCATGCTTAACAGATTGCGATGATTTAGCATGACCGCTTTTGGAGTGCCTGTGCTACCTGATGTTAGTAATAGCAGTGCTAAGTCTTCTGCCTGACTTTGATGAATTTGACTATCTGGTTCGTTCTGGCGTAAATTATCTACTGTCTCAATGGAAAAGTTGTTTTCATTTAATAATTTTGGCAATCCTTGAATACTGGGAGCTAATTTGGTGCTGGTCAGAATTAGGGGGTGCTGTAACATTTGCCACCCATTGTGTAATTTACTGACGGCGTTGTTCACTTGTTCGTAGGTGGGGGCTATAGAAATCGGTACCGGAATAAATCCCCCTAATATACAGCCCCAAAAGGCGGGAATAAAGTCTTGACTTCTATCAATTTGAAATATTATTTTGTCTTGGGGTTTTACTCCTAGTTTTCTTAAGCCTGCTAATATCTTTTGTGCATCTAAGAGTAATTCTTTATATGTTTGAATAGTCTCTGAACTATCGGAATTAATATAAATTAGTTGTTTTTGCGGCCATTGCTGGGCGGTTTTTTCTAGGACTTGGGAAAGTATTTTAGGGGCATTTTTTTCTCGCTTTAGTTCTCCTCCATGACTGATTGCTAGTTGGCTGTCGCTGGATTTTTGGCTGCTGATTGTGCGGTCAAATTGGGTTGTTGGGTTTTGTTTTTCTTGATTTGTGAGATTTTTCCAGTCAGGTAGTATGTCTGTTAGTCGCAGCGATTCTTGTGTTTTGATTTGTTCAGTGATTACTACTGCTACTTGCTCTATTTCTGGTATTTTCTGGATTTGCTCTGCCCATTTTTCTGCTAGGTCATTGTCTGTGATTTCTAGCTGTTTGAGTGCTTTTTGGTCTATCTCTCCTGATGGGGTTAATGGTAGGGTTGAGATGGGGACGATCGCTTGCGGTATCCTTTCTTTTGGCAGGATTGCTTCCAGTTGCGATAACAAGAGTTCTTTTGTAAATAAACCTGTTGGAACTACATAAGCAACTAATTCTTGTAGTAATTGTTCTGTCTGTCGCTCTAGCACCACACAATCTTCTACTATTTCAGTTGATTGGATGGTTAGGGCTATTTCTTGATTGTTCATTTTTCTTTGACTTAAATTGGCCAAAGACTGACTATAATTATCTAACTGCATTAGCTTTTTAATTTTCCTTTGTTGTTTGCTAAATTCGTCAATTAATCACTAGGAACAATCATATAAAATTATGCAATGTTGTCAATAATTTCCGGCAATTATTTTCAATAATCTTAATATCAACCAGGTTGGTCAAGCTACGTGAATTCATGTTTAGCACCCAAAATGTTCGAGAAGTTAAGCCCTGTTATATAAACTATGCCTCAAGCTGATTTTGGCTTTTTCATCAACTCTTGAGAGAGACTGGTCTTTTAAAGTTTTTTATGCTGAGACAGCATTATTTGAGCATTTATAACAATCTGTATTGTCGATCGCTTTAGTGGATTAGTCAATACACTTTAGAAAAATTACCTGATTTTTCCTTAATTATAACTTTCATAAATATATATTAAATTTTATCTACAAATTCGATTAAATTTAATTGTATATTTCCTGAAGTTGCATTTATGTCGCTAGGTAGAAGAATTAAATTTTATATTGTATATATAGATTATTTGATTAAAATAATATTAAATTTTGCAGACTAAGTAGGTATAGGTAAATAAAGTAAAAACCTCAAAAGATGACCAACCAGCTTAAAAGCCTTTGTTGCAATGGTTTTAGGTTTATATAGCTGGTTGGTCATCTTTACTTTAATTACCATCACCTACTTAATTAGACAAAATTTAATCGTATGTTTTTTTACCTGCTTTTTGCTCGCGCAACCTATACTTAGTAGCGTAAGTTGCTAGTTATTAATTGTGGGTAAATTTGTGGTTTGTCTTGTGCGTCAGAACTAAAAATTACTGTGACTCTCGTGAATTTTAGAGTCTGACGTACCCTACGGATGATAACTAGCAACTTGCATTAGTACATATTTTTTTACTAGATACTTTGAAGACAGAGGACTTGTATCATATTTAACAGAGAATATTTGCTCTGAGTTCTAAAGTCTCACCCATTTCAACACTTTGGGATCTTTGTTGTAGTAGTAGACTATGCCATCTTTAGTTGTAACAGTTTTACCTTGACTTGCCATACTTCTAATACTACTGATTTGATAATCTGTTAACTGCTGCATTTCCTTATGAGACAACTCTACAGTTGGGCTAATTTCTCCTGATATTTCTGAGGGATTTTGGGAGGGAGTCTGAGGAGAATTATCTGGACTAATTACAGAGATTTCTACAATGTTTGGAGAAGGAATTTCAGGCGGATTATCTGGGCTAATTTCTGCGGAGACTTCTGGAATATTTGGGGAAGGAATTACAGAAGAATTATCGCTTTGGTTTTGAGGATGTTCTGGGGGAGGAATGTCGATCGCTTTTTGCCTCTGATAATCTGACACGGAGATGAGTCGCCATTTAGAATTGTCTGTTAATTCCAATACCCATTGATGATAATTAAACAGGCTTTCTCGATGTCCTACACTGATAAAAGTTGTCTTGGTTTTTTGTAATTCTTGATATAACTTTCCTTCATTTTTCAAATCTAAAGCACTAGTTGCTTCATCTAATATTGTGAACCTGGGATGAGTCACCACCAGTCGTGCAAAAGCAAGGCGTTGTTGTTCGCCCAAAGATAATATATTTTCCCAAGGAACTTCTTTATCAAAACCTTCGATTCGTGGCAGTAAATTTTGCAAATTAACTTGTTCTAAAACTGCTTCGAGTTCTCGATCGCTCATTTCACGAGTAGTGTGAGGATAAAGTAACTGTTCGCGCAAAGTACCTAAAATAATATAGGGACGTTGCGGTAAAAATAACATATCTTCTAGAGGAGGTCGGACTAAACGACCAGTTCCAGCATTCCACAGACCTGCGATCGCACGCAATAGAGAACTTTTTCCTCGTCCACTTGGCCCAACAATTAATAAACCTTCTCCAGGATGCACCGTGAGTGATAGCTTTTCCACGATCGTCTGTTCGTAGTCAGGCGTTTCTAAGGTGACATTCTCAAAAGCCAAACGGTTATCTTCGATTGTTTTAATCGTACTTACATTCTCAGGCTGTTTAATCACAGATTCCAACGCACCCGAAAACTCAGATAAACGATCGATATAACTGCTAAGTCTTCCTGAAGTACCAAATTCGGCAATTAATTCTGCCATAGCACCTGAAAAATAATTGCAAGCTATACTAGCCTGACTAATTTCTCCAAAATCAATTTCACCTCTTATATGAAACGGCCCGAATACGATAAAAGGAAAGATTTGGAGACCTGCTTGATATCCTCTGTTGAAAAGATCCTGACTTCTCTCCCAATCAATCTTGCGTTTAGTAGTTTGAACAATATTCTTAAATCTTCGCATTACTATATTTGATTCTTGGTCTTCTCCCTGAAAAAAAGCTATTGACTCTGCATGATTACGAATATGAGTTAGGCTGTAAGTATAGTCTGCTTCAAATCCAATTTGGTCTTTATTAATCTGATTCAATTCTTGAGTTAAATAAAGAGCAATTAAATTGCCGATTACAGTATAAATAATCACTATCAATGCTACCCATTGGGAAAGAGACCAAAGAATTACTAGAAAAACGGACATTTCCAACACTTTTTCTAGGAAAACAGCCGAAAAGCTCATAGCATTCTTAGTCAGGGGTGAGAGTTCTTGGGATATCCTTTGATCTGGATTATCAATATCGGATTTAAAGTTGATTTTATAATAAGCACGATTGCTCAAATATTTTTCTAAAATATGATTATTTAGCCATTGATACCAATCAAGAGCGATTTGTTTTCTAACAAATTTAGAAAATCCAACTAATAAAGTTGTCCCGACTAGGACAACAGCGTAAAGCGATAACGTATCAATAAATTTATTAGCATCTTTATCATTAGTAATGGCATCTATCAAATAGCGAGAAACGAAGGAATTAAAAGCAGTTGTCCCCACAAGCATGGTGATTAATAATATTAGTAAAACAAGCATTGCCCAGGAACGCATTACGGCTGAAAATGCTCTTCCTCCTGGCTGTGTTGGATACCAGTAAGGTGCTAATATTGCTCTAACATTCTGCCAAAATCCTGTGGAATTATTGGTTGAATTTTTATCAATAGAGATTGTAGATTGCATATCTTAAGTTCAAATTTATACTAAGGAAATTGAAATTAAGAATTCAGCAGTTAGACTGGGAAAATTTCTTCTCTGAATCCTTAAAATTGATTAATCAAATATACCATTTTTCCATAACTCTACAACCTCATTAGCTGTAAAATACCGTTCTTGTTCCGTAGCCAGAGATTTAATTTTTGAGCGCATTTTTTCGTATTTCTCTCTTGGTTGAGGATTTTGCAGTTGCTTTTCAAATAGATATTGGAAATTACTAACTCCACTCCCTTTGCCAAACACAACTTCGATCGTATTATACGGGAATACCGCATAACTCTTAGGATCGGAAAATAAAGAATTTACATGAATACCTGATTCATGGCGTTGACTACTCTGAGAATAAGGAGAAGCCGGACGAACCCCTAATTTTTCAATATAATCAGTCACATGGGCAATAGCATCATAGTTAATTCCCGCAACTTCCATACCAAAGCGGATTCGCAACCCATTTAACACCTGCTCTAAGGCAACATTTCCGGCTCGTTCTCCTAAACCGCAAAATGTCCCTGACACTAAAGTAGCTCCTGCAATGAGAGACTGGAGAGTATTTTCCAAAGCCATGCCCATATCATTGTGATAATGTACCCCCAATGCTACCCCTGTGGTAGATTGGAGCAGATCGTTAACCCAGACATAACTTTTTTCTGGATTCAAAATACCAACTGTATCACAAAGTAAAAAGTTTTCAATATAAGGGCTAAAGGAGCGAATACATTGCACTAAATAGTCAAAATCGGCTCTCGAAGCATCTTCAGCAGCAAAGTCTACTCTAAACCCAGCAACCTTGGAAGCATAGTGCAAATTTTCCACAGCTAAATCAATAGCATTTTGGCGGATTTTATTAATTATTTTTGCTGGGATATTATCATCAATGGTTTTGCCTTGGAATTCGCTCATGAGACGAACTTCACGGTCTCGCAAAAACAACAGTCGATCGGAAAGACCAAGAAACAAAATAATGCGTTTAACACCGTAGCTCTTTGCTCGATCGATATACTGCTTTCCCATCATCGTGGCAGCAAAGATTAAATCATCATATCCCTCGATAACTAATGATTTGACTAGCTCTTGTTCCTGTTCACAGACACAAGGCATCATGGAAAGTCCATGAACTCCTGCTTGACCAATCAAATGGGCAAGTTTATGTTTGGTTGGATAAGAGAAGAAAATTCCGGCTTGTTGTTCTCCATCCCGTAGGGTTTCATCATAAATTTTGAGTGAAATAGTTTCCATGATTCCTCTGATTAAACTAATTGGTGTTCGTAATTTGTGATTAAGAAGAAATTTCAGGAATAAACTCCTCGCTACCAACCTATTTAGAGGTTAAGACATTAGTATTTGTAAGTGAGTAGCTAATGTTTTTACGTTTGGTTCATAAAGCATTCGACCATGATTTCCAGGTATAGATATCACTTTAACAGGCTGTTGAGTATATGCTTGCCATCCCCAATCCTGTAAATTGTAATGGGAAAAAGCTTGCAATTCTTGTAAAACAATTTCATGAATTTCTTGAGCGCGGAATAAAACAATGGGAGCAGAAATTGTATAATTAGGACGATAATTTGCATAATTGAATGTTACTAATTTCATCACTTTCATATTGGTTTTGATTAAATCAAGGCTGGAATGTTCTGGGAGAATATTATGTCGATATAAATACTCTGCCGCCACATCCCAGCGGGCTTGGTCGTCGGGTTGAGTAATTAAATCAGCGTATTCTAAACCGAGAGAAATTCCCTTTAAAGCTTCAATGCGTTGGAGTAATTGCCATATCCAATCAATCTCGGCTCTATGAGTGAAATATTTAGGATCGCAAACCAATCCAGCGTCAAAGATAGCTAGTAATTCTACTTTTTCGCCTTGCTGTTCTAGTTGGGAAACCATTTCAAAAGCAACAGCACAACCTGATGAGTATCCTGCCAGTATGTATGGACTTTTGGCTTGTTGCTGACGTAATACATCAATTAGTTGGCTGGCATGAAGTTCTACTGAGTCTGGAACTTTGCTCATTCCATTTCTTCCTGGAGTTTCTAGGCTATAAACTGCATAATTTTCTAAGTTGTTAGCCAAATTTTGAAAATAGAAACCATGTCCGTTTGCACCTGGTAAACAAAATAGAGGAGTTGCATTTCCTTGAGGTTGGAGTGAAAGCAAATTGGGATGGAATTGTTGTTGATTATGAGAGAGTTGTTCTGCCAATTGAGCAATTGTTGGATTTTGAAATAAACTGCTTAAAGCAAGTTGTCGATCGAATACTTGTTGAATATGATTGAGTAATTTGATTGCCAATAAAGAATGACCACCTAAGTCGAAAAAGTTATCGTGAATGCCAATTTCTTGACGATCGAGTACAGCAGACCAGATCTGTGCTAATTGTTTTTCAATATTATTGCGTGGGGCTATATATCCGCCTGCAACAGAAATATTGGGAATAGGTAAAGCTTGGCGATCGATTTTCCCATTAGGAGTTAAAGGCAACTCATCAAGCACAATGATTTGAGCAGGTATCATGTAATCAGGTAGACGGGATTTAAGATAATTTTTTAATTCCGCAGCCAAATCATTGCTAATTCCTGTGATATATGCAATTAAACTCTGGTTGTTCTCAGTTTTATATAAAGTGACAACAGCTTCTTTAACTGAGGGATGTTGTAATAAAGATGATTCAATTTCACCGATTTCAATTCTAAAACCTCTGAGTTTAATTTGGGCATCAATCCTTCCTAAACATTCAATATTTCCCTCTGAATTCCATTTGGCTAAGTCGCCTGTTTTGTAAATTTGCTCAGTTTTACCAAACACATCTACTTCAAGAAATTTTTCTTTGGTTAAGTCGGGACGATGCAAGTAACCTCTAGCTAAACCAACTCCTGCAATACACAATTCGCCCGGTATTCCTGGCGGTAATGGTTGATTTTGTGCATCTAAAATATAAAGGCGGACATTGGAAAAAGGTTTACCAATAGGTGGTTTTTTGTCATTAGGTTGACAAAGATAAATCACATTACAAATTGTCGTTTCTGTAGGCCCATAGCCATTCCAAAATTGTCGCCCTGGTGTCCATTCTTTGATTAATTCAGCTGAACAAGCTTCTCCGCCGACTATGACAGTTTGCAAATCGGGTAAAGCATCTGGCGGTAATAGAGATAAAACTGAAGGGGGGACAATAAAATGTGAAATCTTGCTTGTTGCTAATAAGTTAACTAAGCTTTGAGTGTTTAACAAAGTGTCTTTTTTGGCAAGATACAAACAAGCTCCCGCTACCAGAGTAGGGGCAATTTCAGCCATAGACATATCAAAACTAAAAGAAGCTAGTTGCAGGAAATGGTTGTGAGGTTGAATTTGAAAAATTTGTAGCCATGCTAAAACAAAATTAGTCAATCCCCGATGCTCAATCATCACTCCTTTGGGTTTTCCGGTGGAACCAGAAGTATAAATTAGATATGCTAAATTTTCTGGTTTAGTTTGAGATGGGGGATTTTTTGTTGATTCGCCACTAAAAATTTCTGAGTCTAAGCAAATAAGTTTACAAGAGATTTTTAAGGGTAATTTATTTTCGATAAAGCTTTGAGTTAGCAATATTGATGCACTCGAATCTTCGAGCATAAATTGAATGCGTTCTGGCGGGTAATAGGGGTCAATTGGTAAATAAGCACCACCAGCTTTAAGAATAGCCAATATGCCAATAATCATCTCGAAAGAACGTTCAACACAGATACCAATTAAAGTGTCTGGCTGAATTTGGTGATTTTGAATTAGGTAATGAGCAAGTTGGTTGGCTTTTTGATTGAGTTGTTGATAGGTTAGGCTTTGGGATTCAAATACTAAAGCGATTTGAGCGGGGTTTTTAGTAACTTGTTGTTCAAATAGGTTAACGAATGTTTGATTTAGGGGGTAGTCGGTTTGAGTTTGATTCCAGCGTTGTAGTTGTAGTAGTTCGGTTGCTGTCATCAAAGGTAAAGTATTTATTGATTGGTGAGGACGATCGACAATTCCCTTGAGCAGAACTTCAAAGTGTTCCGCCATTCTTTGGATAGTATCCTTTTCAAACAGATCGGTGGCGTATTCCCAAGAGCAATTTAACTGGTTGTCATATTCCATTACTAGCAGCGTTAAGTCAAACTTAGCGATCGCACTCTTAACTCCCAGTAATTCAATCTCTAACCCTGAGAAATCCAAATCTGGACTTTCATTATTTTCCAGAGCAAACATCACCTGGAATAATGGGTTATAACTCATACTGCGTTCTGGTCGTAACTTTTCTACCAACACTTCAAAGGGAACGTCTTGATGTGCATAAGCATCTAAACAAGTTTGCCGAGTTTGTTGTAAAAACTCAATAAAACTTTGCTCTGGTTTGATTTGCTGACGCATGACCAAGGTATTAACAAAAAAGCCAATTAACCCTTCAGTTTGACTATGGGTGCGGTTGGCAATGGGAGTACCAATACACAAATCTTCTTGCCGACTATAACGAGATAGTAAAATACTCAAAGTAGCCAACAAAGTCATATATAAACTTACGCCTTGTTGTTGACTAAAAGCATTGACAGCAACAGTTAATTCTGGAGAGATAGAGTAGAGATAGCGATCGCCTTTGTAACTTTGCTGTGCTGGACGGGGATAATCTGTAGGTAATTCCAGTAATGGGGAAGCATCGCCTAGTTGATGTTTCCAGTAATTAATCTGCTGTTCTAATACTTCGCCTTGTAACCAATTTCTTTGCCAAGTTGCATAGTCGCTGTATTGAATCGGTAAAGGAGCAAGATTTGGGGTCTTACCTTCAGAATAAGCAGTATAAGCTTGCCGTAACTCCCGCACAAATACACCCATTGACCAACCATCACTGATAATGTGGTGCATATTAATTGCCAACACAGATTTTTGCTCATGCAATTGTAGCAATTTGGCTTTAAATAAAGGGCTAGTATTTAAATTAAATGGTTCTTGTGCATGAGCATCAATTAAATCTTGGATATTTAATAATTGGGAATTTTCATCCAAGTTGCGGCAATCTTGTACAGTTAAAACTTCAATTTCGTCTAAATTAAGGATTGCTACTTGGGGTTCTCCTGCAACTGTGGGAAAATACATTCTTAGACTCTCGTGGCGATCGACCAAATAAGCCAAACTAGAGCGCAGAGCGTCAATATTCAGGTTGCCGTTTAATTGGAGAGCGATCGGCATATTGTAAGCTGTTGATGACCCTTGGAGTTGTGCCAATAGCCAGAGGCGTTGTTGAGCAAAGGACAGCAGTTTGGGAGAGTCAGGACTTAAAACCGGAATTTCTACTGTTGAAACAACTTGCGTTTTAGCAGCTTTCAAGAAGGCGAGAATCTCTGCTTTGTGGGTTTGAATTTCCTGCTTGAGTTCCGCAGTCAGGGCATTTTTGCTAGTACGAATCCGTAACTTATCATCTTCAGCCCAAATTTTGCAGCCCAAATTTTGCAAACGAAGCATTAAAGAAACTATTTGCTGATTGTGTGTCATGGTCATAGTTCAATTTCCTCTTCGTCTGAGTTTAAAGGTTCTATATCTGCGGTAGCAGAATTAATCCAAAGGCAGCTATCTATATAATTTGCCAAGTCAATCAAGTTGGGAGACTCAAATACTTGACGCAGTGGTATTTCTACTTTAAAAGTGTCGCGGATGCGATAACAAAGTTGAGTAGCAAGTAATGAATGTCCTCCCAAGTTAAAGAAATTATCTTGTCGGGCTATGACTTCATATTTCAGTAACTTGGCCCATATTTGCGCCAGGGATTTTTCTGTTTCTGTGACAGGTAATTCAATATCTGTGGCTGCAACTGCTGTCTCTGGTGCAGGTAAGGCTTTACGGTCTATTTTGCCATTTGGTGTGAGTGGTAGTTTTTCCAACACAACAAAATGGCTAGGAATCATATAATCAGGGAGAGTTCTGGCTAGAAAGCGCCGCCATTCTGCGAATAAAGCTGGATGATCTGGATTGGTGCCTTCTTTTGTTGCTGTTGACACAATATAAGCTACCAGCCGTTTATCCAGGTCAGTTTCTGCCCGAACAATGGCTACTGCTGCCTGAATTTTGGGATGTTTAACTAATGTCGCTTCAATTTCACTTAATTCAATTCGGAAACCACGCAGTTTAATTTGATGGTCAATTCGACCTAAGTATTGTAAATTTCCATCAGGTAACCAACGGGCTAAATCGCCGGTTTTATAAATACGCTCAGTTTTACCAAATAATTCTAATGTGATGAATTTTTCGGCGGTTAAATCTGGACGATGCAAATAACCTTGTGCTAAACCTGCACCTGCAATGCAGAGTTCTCCGGGAATACCGGGAGGTAGTGGTTGATTGTGTTGATCTAAAATATAAATGCGTGTGTTGGCGATCGCCTTGCCAATAGATAATACAGATCCTTGAGCATAGTCTTTTTGGTCAAAATTGTTTACTTGACAAATCTCTGACCAAATAGTAGTCTCCGTCGGACCATAAAGATTCCAAAGTTCAGCACTTCTTTCTAGTAGTTGCTCGGCCAGTTCCCAAGTTAATGCCTCACCACCACAGCAGATTTTGAGTTGAGTTGAACCTTGCCATCCTGCGGCTAACAACATCCGCCAGGTAGCAGGAGTAGCCTGCATAAAAGTAACGGCATTGTTCACTAATTGTTCTGCTAACTGGAACCCATCAGAGGCGATTTCTCTACTGGCAAGAATTATTTTTGCTCCTACTATTAGAGGTAAATAAATTTCCAGCGCAGCAATATCAAAAGATATCGTTGTCACAGCCAGGAGAGTATCGGACGCATTTATTCCAGGCTGTTCTTTCATGGAATATAAGAAATTAGTCAATGAGGCGTGACAAATGGCCACTCCTTTTGGTCTACCTGTGGAACCAGAGGTATAAATTACATAAGCCAAATCATGGTAATTGGTAATTGGTAATTGGTAATTAAAAACCTCCCCACTCCCAACTCCCGACTCCCGACTTCCATGCTCCAGTCCATCTAAAAATACTAATTGAGTAGTATTTTTCAGTTGTTCTAACGGCAGCTGTTTTTGCAGGGATTTAGTTGTTAGTAAAACCGCCGCATTACTATCTTCAAGGATTAAATTAATACGTTCTTGGGGATAACTCGGATCAATTGGGACATAAGCTCCACCTGCTTTGAGGATAGCAAATATCCCAATCAGCATTTCTAAAGACCGTTCAACACAAATACCAATTAAAGTATTGGGTTGAATTTGGTAATTTTGAATTAAATACTGAGCTAGTTGATTAGATTTTTGATTCAGTTGTTCATAAGTCAAGCTTTGATTTGCAAACACCACTGCAACTTGATCGGGGGTTTTTTCTACCTGTTGTGCAAACAGAGTCATCAGAGTATCCTTTTGAGGATAATCTACCTCTGTTTGATTCCAAATTTGCAGTTGTTTAATTTCTGCTGGGGTGATGATGGATAGCTGATAAATTGGCTGTTGAGGATTTTGGGTAATTGCTGTCAGCAAAACTTCCAAATGTCCCGCCATGCGTTTAATTGTGTCCGCTGCAAATAAATCTGTGGCATATTCCCAGATACAATGTAGCTGGTCTTCCCTTTCCGACAGATACAGTGTTAAATCAAACTTTGCAAACGGATAATTTTGTTCTACTGGTTGAATCTCCAACTCTGTTAAACTAACACTTTTCCCTGCACCTTCCACATTTTGCATGACTATCATCACTTGGCACAGGGGACTATAGCTTAAGCTGCGTTCCGGTTGCAGTCTTTCTACTAAATACTCAAAGGGGATATCTTGATGAGCGTAAGCATCTAAACAAGTCTGGCGAGTTTGTTGCAGTAATTCACTAAAGCTTTGTTCTGGCTTGATTTTGCTCCGCAATACTAAGGTATTGACAAAAAAGCCAATTAACCGTTCTGTGTAACTATGGGTGCGGTTAGCAATGCCAGAACCAACACATAAATCTTCTTGACGGCTATAACGCGATAGTAAAATGTTAAAAGCCGCCAACAAAGTCATAAACAAACTAACACCCTGTTTTTGACTCAAAACTTTAAGTTTTTCAGTCAACTCGCTACTCAAACTATATTCCTCGCGTCCACCTCGGTAACTTTGTTGTGCTGGACGAGGATAATCTGTAGGTAAATCGAGTAATTGAGGCGCATCTTTTAGCTGTTGTTTCCAATAGTTTTCTTGAGTTTCTAAAATCTCTCCTTGTAGCCAACTGCGCTGCCAAGCTGCATAATCAGTATATTGAATTGGTAATGGTGAAAAATTCGGAACTTTCCCCGCTGCAAAAGCAGAATAAGCTTGTTCCCATTCCCGTTTAAATACTCCCATTGACCAACCATCACTAATGATGTGGTGCATATTAATCAGTAGGATATTTTTCTGTTGGCTCAGTTGCAGTAGTTTTGCTTTGAACAGGGGGCCAGTATTTAAGTCAAAGGGTTCTTGAGCATGGCTATCAGTTAACCGTTGTACAGTTTGAACTTGTGTGTGGGGAGCGAGTGCTTGTAAGTCCGCAATTTCTAATACTTCTATATCTTCGATATTTTGAACTACTACTTGCGGTTCTCCACCCAAGGTGGGGAAATAAGTGCTTAAACTGGTATGCCGTTGGAGTAAATAAGTTAAACTTTGCTGGAGAGCTTCTAAATTTAATTTACCATCTAGTTGGAGTGCGATCGGCATATTGTAAGCCGAAGTTCCTTGACCTTCCAGTTGAGCGATAAACCAGAGTCTTGACTGAGCAAAAGACAGAGTTTTAGGTTCATTTTCGAGTTGGGGTGTAATGGGAGGTAAAACAACACTCGTCGCCGCTAGATCAATTTCCCTCGCCAATTCAGATAAAATGTTTTGCTCAAATACCTTGCGGACGGGTAATTCTACACCAAAACTGTCACGAATTCGGGCAACTAATTGAGTTGCTAACAGGGAATGTCCACCCAGTTCAAAGAAGTTATCAGAACGACCAACAGACTGAAATTTTAATAAATCTTGCCATAAACTCACGAGTATTTCTTCTGTGGAAGTTATTGGCATTTCCCAAGCAGTAGAAGCGGTTGTATTTGGTGCTGGTAATGCGCGGCGGTCTAGTTTACCGTTAACAGTCAGAGGAAATCGATCCAAAACCATAATCTGGCTAGGCAGCATATAATTCGGCAGACGATTTTTCAAGTATTGCTTGACTTCATCTCCTAAAGTGACGGAGGATTTTTCTGCCGCCGTAATATAGGCTATTAATCTGGGATTGCCATCAGCTTCATATAAAATTACAAAAGCTTCTTTAATTGATGAATGTTGTAATAAAAGTGATTCAATTTCACCAAGTTCAACTCTAAAGCCGCGTAATTTTACTTGCTCGTCTATCCGACCTATATATTCTAAATTGCCTTCAGCATTCCATCTTGCTAAGTCACCTGTTTTATAAATGCGCTCAGTTTTTCCAAATAATTCAACTTCAATAAATTTTTGGCTAGTAGTTTCAGGACGGTTGAGATAACCTCTAGCTAAACCAACTCCTGCAATACACAATTCCCCTGGTATTCCTGGCGGTAATGGTTGATTATTTGCATCTAAAATATAAATGCGGAGATTAGATAACGCTTTACCAATTGGTGGTTTTTCACCATTGGATTGACAAAGATAAATAGCCGCCGTCACAGTAGATTCTGTTGGGCCGTAGCAATTATATAAATGTTGTTCTCTTCCCCACTGACTTACTAATTCAGCCGGACAAGCCTCTCCTCCAACAGTAATACATTGCAAATCAGGGAAACTCGCCTTTGGTAAGACAGATAAAGCTGAAGGTGATAAAAAGCCGTGAGTAATTTTGTGTTCTGTTAAAAAGTTAACTAAGCTTTGACCAGGTAATAAAGTATCTTTATTGCCTAAATATAAACAAGCACCTGCTGATAAAGCAGTTGCAATTTCACCAATAGATAAATCAAAACTAAAAGACCCAAATTGCAGTAAGCGGTTGTAATTTTGAACTTGGAATTTTTCAGCCCAGGCTAAAGCTAAATTAACAATTGCTTGGTGTTCAATCATCACACCTTTAGGTCTGCCTGTTGACCCAGAAGTGTAAATAACATAAGCCAAATTGTCAGGTTTAACTTGATTCTTACTTATTTCCCTTTGTATCTTTCGTTGCGTCTTTGCGTCTTGGCGTGAGCTATCGTCTAAATAAACAACTGCAACAGGATTTTCTAAACTATCTAAAGGTAATTTATCTACTAAAAAACTTTGGGTTAGTAAAACTGATATCCCAGAATCTTCTAACATGAACTGAATTCTTTCTGGGGGATAATTGGGGTCAATCGGTACATAAGCCGCACCAGCTTTGAGAATACCGAGAAGACCAACGATCATTTCTAAGGAGCGTTCGGCAGAAATACCAATTAAGGTATCTGGTTGTATTTGGTAATTATGAATTAAATAATTAGCTAGTTGGTTGGCTTTTTGATTGAGTTGTTGATAAGTCAGGCTTTGGGATTCAAAAACTAAAGCAAGATTATCAGGATTTTTCTTAACTTGTTGTTCAAATAAATCAACTAAAGTTTTATCTTGGGGATAGTCGGTTTGAGTTTGATTCCAGTTTTGTAGTTGCTGGCGTTCGTTTTCTGTCAGCAAGGATAGAGTATTGATTGATTTATGGGGATTATCAATAATTTGCTTGAGCAGAACTTCAAAATGTCCTGTCATCCTTTGGATAGTTTCGCTTGCAAACAAATCGGTTGCATATTCCCATTCTCCGGTTAAACCTTGGGGAGTTTCGCGGAAAATCAAGGATAAATCAAATAGTGTTGTGGTGTTTTCCCATTCAAAACGGGTGAGAGTTAAACCAGGAAGTTCTATCTTTTCTTGTGTTCCATTTTGCAAACCAAAAGCTACTTGAAATAGGGGATGATGAGCAAGCGATCGCTCTAATCCCAGTTCATCCACTAATTTTTCAAAGGGCAAATCTTGATGCTCGTAAGCATCCACAGTTACTTGTTTTACCTTGGCAAGTAATTCTAAGAAAGTGGGATTTCCTTGTAAGTTAATCCGCAAGGCTAAAGTATTGACAAAAAAGCCAATTAGGGGTTCAATTTCTTTACGGTTGCGATTAGCGATCGCAGATCCGACAACAATATCTGACTGTCTGCTATAACGCGAAAGTAAAATTGTAAATACTGCCAGCAAAGTCATGAACAGCGTTGTGCCAGATTCTTGACTCAAACGCTTTAATTTTTGAGTTAAATTAGGATTAATAGTTAAAAATTCGCTACGTCCGCGAAAAGATTGCACTGAGGGGCGCGATCGATCTGTAGGCAATTCTAACAAAGGCGGAACATCAGCTAATTGTTGTCGCCAATAATTGAGTTGAGTTTGCAGTATTTCTCCCTTTAACCATTCTCTTTGCCAATAAGCAAAATCTGCATATTGCAGCGATAATGGTGGTAATGGAGAGGGTTTTCCAGCGCCAAAAGCGTTATAAAGACTGAACAATTCCCGGCGGAATATTTCCATTGACCAGCCATCACAAACTATATGATGGATGACTATTAATAGCAGATGGGACTTATCATTTAGTTGCAACAATTTTACGCGCAACAAAGGTGGATTTGATAAATCAAAAGGTTGTTGAAATTCTACTATTGCTAACTGTTGTGCTTTCTTTAATTGGTCTGTTGCTGTTAATTCTCGCCAGTCTAGCACCTGTATTGGTAGTTTTACTGTAGGGTGAATTACCTGTATTGGAGCTCCATCAATAACTGAAAATGTAGTGCGTAAAACTTCATGCCTTTGAACAATTTCTCTAATAGCTTGTTCTAAAACTGGTATCTGAAGATCGCCGCTCAGTTGCCAGAAAATAGGAACATTATAGGGACAATTTTCTGCTTCTAATTTATCTATAAACCATAATCTTTGTTGAGCAAAAGAAAGGGGAAGAGATTGTTGGCGAGAAATCGGTGCTAGGGATGGAGTTTGTTGTTTATGATGATTTTGCCGGGATAATTCTTGTTGCTCTTTGAGCTTTTGCAGGACTAATTCGCGTTTTTCAGGAGAAAGATTTTCCAGACGTTTTAGTAGGTCACTCATAATACTCTTCAGGTAAATGCCAATTTTTCTAATTAAATAATCTGGCAACCTTTACAAATATCTTTGAATTAAGACAAAAAATATATTTGTAAAGGTTGGCTTACTAGTCAATCAGAAGCAAGTAAATCTGGTAGCACTGATTTGAGATTTTGCGGGCGATAATCTGGGCAAGCTTTCAGTCGTTTTACAACACTAGTATGAACAGCAATACGTGGTGAATTTATCGATCGCCATGACTCTCCTCTCAACAGATAAAGTCCGGCAACAGTATTATCAAAATAAGTTGTCGGATCTGGTTTAATTTGGAAATCTTCGCTCTCATTTTTTGTTGAGAAAAATTCTAACCCCAACTTTTGAGCCTTCTGAATCATCCATTGCAGTGGATAATCTGATAATCCTCGATAGTCTTTATTTCCTCCACCAACACAACTATGTTCACCAGCAAACCAAACTTCTTCTACTACTTGATTAGGATTTTTTGGATTTTTCTTGATGGGAGTGGAAGGAAAAATTATGCGTTTTTCATCAATAGCTACCGCATGAAAAGCATTTTCAACAATTGGGCTTAGGGTAGCATCATAAAATTGATAATTGATATTCCAGATTTTCTCAATAGCTGGAAAAGGTAGTACATCAGGAATACCTAATGTTCCCACTGTTTCCCAGCATCCTAACATTTTAATGGGTATGCTATCCTCTAAAAAAGTTGCTTGATGAGAAACTTTTTTAGAGTTTTGTTGACGAAATTCTTGAGCTTCTGGAGAATCATAATTAATTTTATTATCTCGATAAAGCTGATAAGCTTTTCTAATTTCTTGGATATTGGAACGTCTTAATAAACCACATTTGTAAATCATCCCTGCTAAACAACGAACAATATAGGCTCCGCGACTAAAACCAAATAGGTAAATTTCATCCTGAGCCTCTGCATCATAGTTCATACATAAAAATCGGTAGGCATCTTGAATAAGCCGATCGATTCCCCATCTAAATGCGCTATCGCCAAAGCGATCGATCAACTCAGGTATATTAGCACCTTCTCTACTAAATCCTGATGAATAAAATACTAATTGAGGAGTTTTATCGTCGGCTGTATATTTAACTAACCTGACTAATTTTAGTACGTTTGTAGGATACAAACTAGTTAGTTCATGCCAAGTTCCATCACAACAAACTACTAAACGTTTTTTATTGCCCAAAATAGCTGGCGACTGGGGAGGTTGTTCTCGATCGTTAACTGCAATATTTGGTTGTTCAGTTTCTCCAGTAGAGGATGATTCTGGAGCAATATTTGGTTGTTCAGTTTCTCCAGTAGAGGATGATTCTGGAGCAATATTTATCGGCTCAGCTTCTCCACTAATAGCAGATGATTCAATTGCCGTTATTATTTGTTCAACTTCTTCAGCAATAGTAGAGGATTCGATCGCTGTCATTATTTGTTCCATTCCTTCAGTAGCGGATTCGATCCCCGTATTTATTAATTGCTCCACTTCTTCAGTAGCGGATTCGATCGCTGTATTTATTTTTTCAATTCCTTCCGTAGCGGATTCTATTCCCGTATTTATTAATTGTTCCACTTCTTCTGTAGCGGATTCGATCGCTGTATTTATTTTTCCAATTCCTTCCGTAGCGGATGATTTTATTATCGTAATTATTGGTTCAATTCCTTCAGCAGTAGAGGGTGTTTCTATTGTCGTAATTATTGGTTCCGTTTCTTCCGTAGACAATGGTTCTATTGTCGTAATTATTGGTTCCGTTTCTTCCGTAGACAATGGTTCTGTTGAATCTTCTTGATTAACCTCAGTTGAATTTTCAACTTCTGTTACTTGTTGATTGTCTTGTTGGTTTTTTATTTTTTTCTTTCTGATAGGCATTGATTTTTCACTCCTATTTTATCTGTAACTTATGGCGTTATTACAACTACTTTTATCGTTAACATCGCCATTTAAAACTAAGGACTAATTGTTTGTTAGTCATTTGGTTTTTCCTTTTAGTTGTACTTCTGTTTTTTTGGTATTTCCAGAACTTAGTTGTTGCTTCAACTCCTCATCTGATAAATCATTAACCTCTCCTAAAATCCGATTTAATTCATCATCTCCTAACTGTTCAACTTGTCGATCGATTACTTTTTGTGATAGTTCTGCAATAGTTGGATTTTCAAACAGGTAACGCAGGGGAAAATCTAGAGAAAAGGCTTCTCTTAATCGGGAAATTACTTGGGTAGCTAGTAAAGAATGTCCACCTAACTCGAAAAAGTTATCGTGAATTCCTACCTGTTCCAATGGCAAAACTTCAGTCCAAATGTTAGCTAATTCTCGTTCGGTAGAGTTACGAGGCTCAACAAAATCAACTTCTATATTTCTTTGGGAAACATCGGGAGTAGGTAAAGCACGACGATTGATTTTATTATTAGAAGTTAAAGGCAATGCTTCCAAAAATACGAAAATTGCGGGAATCATGTAATCAGGCAACTTTGTCTTGAGGAAGTTTCGCAGACTGCTAACAGTTGGCTGTTTATTTTGGGCAACTAGATAGGCAACCAAATACTTGTTTTCCAGTTCATCTTCTCGCGCCATAACAACAACTTGTTTGATGTTAGTGTGCTGGTTTAAAACCGTCTCTATTTCTTCTAATTCAATGCGGAAACCACGAATTTTTACCTGAGTATCAATTCGTCCTAAAAATTCGATGTTACCATCAGGAAAACGACGAACTAAATCTCCGGTTTTGTAAAGTCGATCGCCTTCCACAAAAGGATTAACAATAAATTTTTCACTGGTTAATTCTGGTTGATTCAAGTAACCTCTGGCAACACTCGCACCACCCACATAAAGTTCTCCGGGAACACCAATGGGAACTCTATGTAAATATCGATCTAAAAGATAAACTTTCCTGTCGCCAATAGGTTTGCCAATGGGAATTGAATTGACATTTTCGGGAAGTTGTTGAGGAATCGGATAGCAACAGGTAAAAACTGTACATTCTGAAGGGCCGTAAGCATGAATAAGTTGGGTTTCTGGTAATATTTCTAATGCGCGACGAACATGAAGTATAGAAACAAGTTCTCCCCCAAACAAGAGTTGTTTAATTCCTAACAATGCTTCCGGTATTGTATCAATTATGTAATTGAATAGGGCTGTAGTTAGAAATAGAGTATTAACATTTTGTTCTTGGATAATTTTGCTTAAATCTTCGGGTGTGGGAATTTGTCCTGGGTAAAGTACACAACGTCCACCGTAAAGTAAGGGAGGCCAAAGTTCTAAGGTAAGTGCATCCCAAGAAATTGATGAATGTTGCAACCAAATTTGTTCTGTATCGAGTTGAATGTAATCAACCCCAAACATAAAACCAATGAAGCTACGATGGGGAACTTCCGATCCTTTTGGATTTCCGGTTGTGCCAGAAGTATAAATAATATAAGCTAAGTTTTCTGGAGTAACTTTTGTGAGTAAATTATCTTGTGTTTGTTGGGCAATTCTATTCCAATCACAGTCAAGTTTAACTACAGTTTTATTATTGATTGGGAGTCTATCTTGCAAGTGGTTTTGGGTTAACAGGATGGTGATTTGTGCATCTTCCATCATGAATTCTAGTCTTTCTGAAGGAAAAGCTGGATCTAGGGGAATATAGGCTCCTCCTGCTTTGAGTATACCTAATATTCCTATTACCATTAAAAGCGATCGCTCTACACAAATCCCTACTTTTACTTCTGGTTGAACTCCCAATGTTTGTAAATAATGGGCTAATTGATTGGCGCGGTTGTTTAATTCTCTGTAAGTTAACTGTTGTTCTTCATAAACTAAAGCTATAGCATCTGGGCTTTTTTCTACTTGTTCTTCAAATAATTTATGGACACATTTATACTGATATTCAGTCGTAGCATAATTTTCTAACTTTACTAATTCTTCTTGTTCAGCTTTTGTTAACAATGAGAATTGGGAAATATTTTGTTGGGGATTGGTGGCAATTTCTGTGAGCAATGTTTGGAAATGTCCAATCATGCGTGCGATCGTATCTGCGGCAAAACGGCTAGTATCGTAGATCATCCTTCCAGACAATTCTGATTCAGGATTAATTACTATATTCAAAGGATAATTTGTCCTTTCAAAACAACGCAGATCGCTAACTGCTAAAGTTTTTTTAGTTTCGGATATAGAAGTATCGATCGGATAATTTTCAAACACCAAAATACTCTCAAATAATGGCATTTTGGCGGGAATATCACTAATGCTTTGAATGTCGGCTAAAGAGTAATAAGCATACTGTTCTTGCTCAATTTGTTTGGTTTGTAAATCTTTGAGCCAGGGTAATAATTCGGCATTTCCAGGAAGTTGGACTCTGACGGGAAGAGTGTTAATAAATAGCCCCACCATTGATTCTACTCGATCAAGAGTAGTGGGGCGACCAGATACAGTTGCACCAAAAACTAGATCGTTTTCTCCACTGTAGCGAGAAAGTAGTAAGGCATAAGCTCCTTGCACCAAATTATTTAAAGTTAAATGATGTTGTCGAGCTAAAGATTGCAATTTTTTGGTGATTTCTTGAGATAATTTAAAAGGCTGTTCTTCGTAGTTTTGTTGCTCTCCTGATTTATGCCCGATCGATTTTCTATCTACTCGGAAAGGTGTAGGAAATTCAAAACCCTGTAAAGTTTGTTGCCAGAATTTTTTTGCTTGCTCAATATCTCGTTCTTGTAACCAAACAATATAATCTCGATAGGGACGAGAGGGGGTGAGGGATAAAGATTCACTGCGATAACTAGCTTCATATAAGGCAAAAACTTCTTTAAGAATAATCTGCATTGACCAGCCATCAAATAGAATATGATGATGGCTCCAAATAAATTGGTAAGTTTGTTCCTCTAGCTGAATTAGAATGAAGCGCATTAGAGGAACTTCACTTAAATCAAAGGTTTTTTGACGATCGCTTTTCAGCAAACTCTCTAACCTTTCTTGCTGTTCAGCTTTGGTTAAATTTCGCCAATCGTGACAAATCCAAGGCAAATCCACCCCTTTATTTACCATTTGTAATGGTTTTTCGATTTCTTCCCAATGAAAAGAAGTTCTTAAAACTGGATGACGAGAGATAACTTGTTGCCAAGCTTGCTGAAAAATCTGTAAATTTAAGTCACCTTTCAAGGTACAGAATAATTGCTCAAAATAGATCTCTGATTCTGGAGAATAGAGGGTATGAAACAGCATTCCCTGCTGCATTGGTGAAAGTTCGTATAAATCTTCAATATTATTCATAAAATTACCTCTTACTATTCTTATTTTTGTTAAGTTTAGCCATGAATTTGTCAAGTTGTTGTTGATTGAGTCTAGCAGCAGCAAAGTCAGAAGGTGTATAATCTTTGAACTCGGTTGATTGACAGTGAGTAATCAAGGTTTTTAATGCTTCCATAAAGCCGTAAGCTAAATCTTCAATAGTGCTTAGTTTATGAACATTCTCACTATAAGCCCAAGTCATTTCCAGCATTCCGCCCCGAATAAAACCACTGATTCCTAACAGATGACTACGTTTATTCAGTAAGCTTTGTTCAGCTTTGAATTCTTTAACTGTACCTAATTCAGCAGATGCTAATAACACTCGATCGAACTGACCAAGATAATTAAAACTTACTTCTGCTTGAGGTAGCGCCTGTAGTTTTTTGCGTACATCGGCATTTTTGTGCAAATATCGCAATATGCCATAACCAATACCTCGGTTTGGAATGCGCCGTAATTGTTCTTTAATTAACTTTAAAGCCTCTCTTGGATGGTCAATGTTTTCTAACTGTAACCGGACGGGAAATAAGGTAGTAAACCAGCCTAAAGTACGTGATAAATCCACATCTTTAAATAAATCCTCCCGTCCATGACCTTCTAGATCAATTAGTAGGGAATGTTCTCCTGTCCATTGGGCAAAACTTTGCATTAGAGCGGTCAACAAGACATCATTAATTTGAGTATTATATTTAGCGGGTACTTCTTGTAATAGTACACGAGTTTCTGCTTCAGTTAAAGAAAGTGATACAGCAGAGGTTGAAGCTACAGTGTTGTTTTCTGTGTTTGAAGGATAGTCTAATGGTAATTTTGTAAATGAGAAATTAGACTCATTCAGCCAGTAATCTATTTCTTGTGTTATTGCTTCTGATTGGGCGTATTCTGTTAGACGATCGCTCCAATATTGCCAAGAAGTTGTTTTCGCTGGTAATGTAATAACTTGACCACAACTAATTTGTTGGTATGCAGTAGCTAAATCTTCTAACAAAATCCGCCACGAAACCCCATCTACTGCTAAATGATGGATGATGAAAAGTAAAAGATTTGGTTGATTTTTGCTTAACTGAAATAGTGCTACTTTTGCGATCGGTCCTGTTGGCAAATTCAGACTAGCTTGGAGTTCTGCATTTGTAGCTTTTATGGCTCTTTCTTGTTCCTCTGGCGATAAATGGGATAAGTCGATAACACTAAACGGCACAGAGTCTTCAACATCCCAATTAATCTGCCGCCAATTTTCTTCCTCTTGCACAAACCGCAACCGCAAAGCATCATGATGCACAAACAATTGTTGTACAATTTGCTGCAACAATTCTGGTTTCAAATCTAATGTAACTTCTAGTAATACTGACTGGTTAAAGTAATTTGATTCAGCCAATTTTTGCTCAAAAAACCACTGTTGAATCGGTGTTAATGCAACCGTTCCTGTCACTAAGCCTTGTTGGGTTTTCAATTGACGAGTAATACCAGCCACAGTAGCTAATTCTGCGATCCTTTGGTACTGAAATAATTGTTTCGGAGCAATTTGAATCCCCGCTTGTTTAGCACGAGAAATTACCTGAATGCTGAGAATAGAATCTCCACCCAATTCAAAAAAGTTATCATGGATGCCAACTTTTTCTATTCTTAAAATTTCCGACCAAATGATTGCTAATTTTTCTTCTATTGTGCTACGAGGGGCAACAAAATCATCTTCTGTGGGGGAGAAATCGGGCGCTGGTAGGGCACGGTAATCAACTTTTTGATTCCCCGTCATTGGCAACTTATCTAACAGCACGAAAGCCGCAGGAACCATATAATTAGGCAGTTTTTCTTTCAAGAAAAGGCGCAATTCATCAATTTTTGGTTGCGGTTGATGGGGTACAATATAGGCGACCAGTCGCTTTTGTCCAGGTAAGTTGTCTTCACGCGCCACAACAACAGCTTGAAACACTTGTGGATGTTGACTCAGCACCGTTTCAATTTCTCCCAACTCAATGCGGAAACCGCGAATCTTCACTTGAGCATCAACTCTTCCCAGGTATTCCAAGCAGCCATCTGTGCGAAATCTGGCTAAATCTCCTGTTTTGTAAAGGGGAGCCGAATAAAATTCTTGTAGGACAGGCATCCTGCCTGTCTCTGAAATTCTTTTGTGCAGAGGTCTAATGAATTTCTCCTCAGTCAATTCGGGGCGTTGCCAATACCCTCTGGCTAATCCTGCACCGCCAATGTGCAATTCTCCGGGAACTCCTATTGGTGTTGGTTGCAGGTATCGATCGAAAATATAAACTTGAACGTTACTTATGGGTTTTCCAATAGAAACAAAGCTGTCTGTTGGTGAATTTAAACGTTGCAGAGTGGTGACAACTGTTGCTTCTGTTGGCCCGTAAGTGTTAAATAATTGTGGTGGCTGGGTAGAATTTGTAATACTATTGTGCCAACGCTTTACTTTTTCTAAATGTGCTTCTTCTCCGCCAATAATTACAATTCTCAAGATTCCCGACTTCTTCAAGAAGTTGGGAATCTGGGAATCTACTAACTGATGCCAAAAAGCTGTGGGAAGATCCAAAACGGTTAATTGCCATTCTTGGCAACAGCGCCAAAATTCATCGGTTGAATGCAACATTTCTTCGGTGCGGAGTACTAAGGTTGCACCGAATGCAAGACAGGGAAAAATTTCTTCAATGGATGCGTCAAAGCAGAAGGAGGCAAATTGTAAAATCCTGTCAGATTCGTTAATTCCATATTCTTGAATCGCTGCCATGACAAAATTGATTAATGACTGATGTTCGATCGTTACTCCTTTGGGTTTACCTGTGGAACCAGAAGTATAAATGATGTAGGCAAGGTTGTTTAATTGAACATTATTAACAGGATTATCTGTACTTTGTTGAGCAACGATCGACCAATCTTTATCTAAACAAATCGTTGTTCCGGTGAAATTTGGTAATTTGGTTTGGCATCTTTCTTGCGTTAACAAAATGCTCAGTTGCGTATCTGCAATAATGTCAGTTATTCTTTCTTTGGGATAGGCTGGATCGAGGGGAATGTATGCACCTCCGGCTTTGAGAATGCCGAGTAAGCCGACTATCATCTCTAAGGAACGCTCAACGCAGATGCCAACGAGGGTTTCTGGTTTAACGCCCAAACTTTGCAGATAATGTGCTAGTTGGTTGGCGCGATCGCACAATTCGCGGTAAGTTAATTGTTGACCCAAGTGCCAAACAGCTACAGCATCGGGCGTTTTTTCTACCTGTGCCTCAAACAACTGATGAATACACTGATTACAATCAAACTCTCTCTCCGTCTGATTCCACAATTGTAATAACTGTTGTTCGATCGCTGTTATTAATGGTAATTGAGAAATTCTTTGCTCTGGGTTAGCAACAATCCCTTCAAGTAAAACTTCATACTGTTCCAACATTCGTTGAATTGTCGCCGCATCAAAGAGACCGCTGTTGTACTCTAAAACTAACGTAATTCCCCTTGCTTTTGTTTTCGCCCCGTTCTGCACACTTTGTTCAAAACGTGGGATTACCAGAAAATCCAAATCAAACTTAGCGGATTTGTTGCTAATCGGTTCGTGCAAACTGATGTCTAACCCTGGAAGAGTCAAATCCGGCATTGCCGAATTATGGAAACTGAACATCACTTGAAACAAAGGATTGTAACTCAGGTTCCGTATTGGTTTAACAACATCAACCACCTGATCGAAAGGTAAATCTTCGTTAGCATAAGCTTCCAGCGTTACCTCCCGCACCCTAGCAAGTAACTCTCGAAAAGTTGGATTTCCTGACAAATCGGTGCGTAAAACCAAGTTATTGACAATCATGCCAATTAACTTTTCTACCTCTTGCATCCGCCGATTAGCAACGGCACTACCTACGCAAATATCGTCTTGTCCACTGTAGCGGTGCAACATTACCTTAAAAGCTGCCAACATTGTCATAAATAATGTGACACCTTCTCGACGGCTGAAATCTCTCAAAAGTTCGCACAAGTCAATAGGAAGTTCTACTCTAATTTGATCGCCCCGGTAAGTTTGCTCTGTTGGTCGAGGGCGGTCTAATGGTAATTCTAACAGGGGTGGACTGCCGGATAACTTCTGTTGCCAATAGGTTGATTGGGCTTGAGCTTCTGGGCTTTTCACCCACTCTCGTTGCCAATGGGCAAAGTCTACAAACTGCAAAGCTGGTTGGGTTAGCGGGGAAGGATTACCCAAAGAAAAAGCTTGATAAAGTTCTATTAACTCACTCAGAAACACATTGAACGACCAACCATCATGAACTGCATGATGTTCAATATGTATTAAAAGATGTTCTTGCTCGCTCAATTTCAACAGAACCCACTTGACTAATGGTAGTTGATTCATATCAAGGGGGTTTTGCACTTCTGCTTCAACTAGGCGTTGAGCTTCTGCTTCTCGCTCAAATTCGGGAAATTTTTGCAGATCAACTACTGTAAAGCTGATTGGTTGGTGTGGGTGAATTATTTGAAATAGCCGTCCGTTCTCTGCTGGATATGTGGTGCGAAAGATTTCATGGCGCTGTACAATCTCATCAAGGCATCTTTGCAATATGTCTACATCAAGCTGACCTTTAAATCTCATGGTTGCTTGGAATTGATAGGCACTATTTTCCGGGGCTAGTTGCTGGATGAAGTATACTCGCTCTTGGGCAAAGGAGACTGGCAAGAGTCCTTCACGGGGAATGGGTTTTATGGTGGGACGTTCCCACTGTTGGCTATTCTGATACTGTGCAATAAGTTGAGCTAGACTGCTGATTGTTGGGTTGTGAAATATTTGTTGAAAGTGCAGTTCAACGTGGAAAACTTCGCGCAGACGAGAAAGCATTTGGGTGACAATTAGGGAATGACCACCGAGATGGAAAAAGTTGTCATTCACTCCTATTTGTTCCAGTCTGAGTAATTGAGCCCAGATGAGTGCTAGTCTTTGTTCTATTGGGCTGCGTGGTGCAACAAAGGTTTCTGGGTCGGAGTTTTTGCGATCGGGTGCTGGAAGATTTTGGCGATCGACTTTACCATTAGGAGTAAGGGGCAAGGAGTCCAGCATGACAAAGGCTGCTGGTACCATGTAATTGGGCAGCTTTTCTTCCAGGAAACTTTTGATGCTAGGATCGATCGCCTCAAGTTTTTGATTTGGCACAATATAGGCAACTAGCTGTTTATCGCCAGGGATGTCTTCACGGGCAATAACTACTGCTTGCTGCACATCTGGGTGTTGACTCAAAAGCGCTTCTATTTCTCCTAATTCAATCCGAAAACCCCGAATTTTTACCTGATTATCAACTCGCCCCAAAAATTCAATGTTACCGTCTGGTAAAAAGCGGGCTAAGTCGCCTGTTTTATATAGTAGGGGCGGGTTTTGCCCAGAGATTGTCTGTTCGGTACAAAGATTATTTCCTAAACCCGCCCTTACAAAGGGATTGGTAATAAATCTTTCTGCTGTTAATTCTCTTGCGTTTAAGTAGCCTCTTGCTAAACCGTCGCCGCCAATATATAGTTCGCCGGGAACATCAATGGGAACTGGTTGTAGTTTAGAGTCTAGTATATAAATTTGGGTGTTGGAAATTGGGCGACCGATCGGCAAATTTGTAGCATCTTCTGCAACGTCTTGCACTAAATACCAACAAGAAAATGTTGTGCTCTCGGTTGGCCCATAAACGTGCAATAATCTCTGTGGCGATCCATTGTGCAAAACTGCTTTAACTGACTTGGTATCTACAGCTTCGCCACCAAATAGCAAGTGTTTCAAGTCTTTAAATGCTTCAGGGACAATGCTTGTTAGCTGATTAAATAAGGCAGTAGTTAAAAATAATACACTAATCTTTTGTTTGCGAAGGCAGGTTGCGAAATGCTGGGGCGAAAGCAGAATATTTTGAGGAATAATTACCAGTCTAGCGCCGTGCAGGAGAGCACCCCAAATTTCAAATGTAGCTGCGTCGAAGGAGAAGTTTGAAGCTTGGGCAATGGTATCACTACTTTCTAATTGCACATAATTAGTGTTACATACTAACCGATTTACAGCTCGATGTGGTATTGCTACTCCCTTTGGTTTTCCGGTCGATCCTGATGTGTAAATTACATAAGCTAGATTTTCTGATGTTACTTTACTGTGAGGATTTTCTTGGTTTTGTCGATCGATCAATTCCCAATCACTATCCAAACAAACTACTTTTACCCCGCTTCCAGTAAATTGTTCAACGTATTTTTGCTCAGTTAATATTACTTGTGCTTGTGAGTCTGACAACATGAAACTCAAGCGTTCTTTGGGATAGGTGGGATCTAAGGGCAAATATGCGCCACCTGCTTTGAGAATTCCTAATAATCCTACGATCGTTTCTAGCGATCGCTCTACACAAATTCCTACCAAAACTTCTGGCTCTACATTCAAAGATTGCAAATAATGGGCTACTTTATTCGATCGCTGATTCAATTCTTGGTAAGTAATTTGTTTTTCCTTGAAAACAACAGCAATATTGTCTGGAGTTTTTTCCACTTGTGCTGCAAATAACTGATCTATGCACAAATCTTTGGGGTAATCTACCTTTGTATCATTCCATTCTACTAATATTTTATGTTGTTCTTGTTCATTTAAATTTGAAAAATAATCATCATTATAATCATTAGAATAATTTACTGTTTTTTGCATAATCTTAACTATCCTAATTTACGATTACCAATAAATACCATGTTTGGTAAGACAACGCACCTGCTCTTTAACCAAATTTAATTGCTTACAATCAAAGTTTTTTACAACTTTTAATTGCAGAGGAAATTACCGCTAACAATTACTACTCGCTAGCTGTAATTTTGTGATGAATATATTTGCTTTAATATCCATTAAAGCGATGAATATCGTAAATTTGGTGTGTAAGCTAATTTGATTTTGGATTGGGATGCAATATTACTATACTTAATTCTGTCAAATTATCTTTTAGATTTGAATTTTTTCCAAAACTAAATTAACTAATTATACATCGGTAATTTGACTAAATTAAGTAGAAACAATTATGACTTTAACCGACACCAACAAAAAGTCATATATTTCGTTTATTGTCTCCCAATCCTTTCTTCAGTAAACCTTACAGCTACAATTTAGTAAATGAATTACTCAACAATTTCTACTACTCGTGGTTCAGCAGGATCGCTGTAGATTTCAGGGCTGAGATGATTTTTAAGTGAGGTTTTTAGCTCATCTTTAATGGGCAAATCTTTAATTTCTTCCAACAAAGAAATTAAAGATTCAGTTTTGCTACGTTCCTTGTAAACGAATTTGAGAACGGCTTCAATTCCATATCCTCCTACAACGTCCCCTAAAACACCTAATAGACCCAGTAATCCAATTCCGCCCAGAATACCAAATGGCCCTCCTAATCCGGTCAGGATGCCTGCAACAGCGGCGTTACTACCTGCTGCTGATGCTGTCATAATTATTAGAATTATGCCAGGAAGACCCAATCCAGCAAGTTTTTTGCCAATTTCGTCCAGATCAAATTCCATTGTAATTACCTGCTATTTTTTCAACGTGAATTAAAGCCTGACTCATCTTCAAAACATGAGATTAAGAGTATTTTATAACGTCTTAATCTGAAAAATTAAAAAAGTTTACATTTTTTTTAATTTAAGCAAGATCGTGGCTAATTTTTCCTTGTATGGCTGAAATAGCAACTGTTCTTGGGGAGGCCAAGTAATTTTTGCCTGATGGATCGCCGCTACGTCCTTTAAAATTCCGATTGGTTGCATAAATTCCGGTTTCTTCTTTGGTTAAAACTCCCAATCCAGAATTAATACAAGCCCCACAACCTGATTTAAGAATTTGTGCTCCTGCTTGTTCAAAGATGTCGAGATAACCTAATTCTTGGGCTTTTTGTCGAATTTCCATACTGGCAGGAACAATAAACAATTTTACACCTTCTGCCACTTGCCGATCGCGCAAAACTGCTGCTGCTTCGGCTAGATCGTGAAGTTTTCCTCCTGTACAAGAACCAATGAAGGCTTTAGTAATTGGAATATCTTCTAACTCGGTAATTTTTACTACTCGATCGGGTTTGGGAGGGCGTGCAACTTGAGGTTCGAGATTACTGAGATCAAATTGATATATCTTTTCGTACTCAGCATCGGGATCGGCAATAGTTTCTGGAAATGTAGGGGAAGTGCGCTCGCTCACATATTGACGAGTTACTTCATCTGCGGCAATTAAACCACACATTGCACCACATTCGATCGCCATATTTGCCAATGTCATTCGTTCATCAAAAGGCAATTGTTCAATAATAGAACCACGAAATTCCATCACTTTACCAGTGGCACCAGCACAACCAATTTGCCCCAAAATAAACAAAATAATATCTTTGGCGCTAATATGAGGAGGCAGAGTTCCTGACAATTCAAATACCAAAGTTTCAGGAACCCGAATCCACATATCTCCCATCGCAAAAATATTCGCCATGTCTGTTGTTCCTACCCCAGTAGAAAACGCTCCCAATGCGCCATAAGTGCAAGTATGCGAATCTGTCCCAGCAATTATCATTCCTGGTTGAATAAACCCTTTTTCTGGTAATAAAACATGACAAATTCCCGATGCTTCTCCCGGAGAAACCACATCAAATAAGTGACATCCTTGAGTTTTAGCAAAGTCAATCATCTCTTGATACATCAGATGAGCTTTGTTATCTTCGGGGCGAATGTCAGTAACTTGAATAAAGTGATCTGCGACTAAAACCACTTTTTGAGAATCCCATAATTTAGCATCTTCTCCATAATTTTTATAGAATACTTTAGCAACTGGCCCTGCTACGGCATCATGGGATAAAGCTAAGTCAACTTTGGCGAAAACTACTTCTCCTGGTGCAACGTAGGAATTACCAGAAGCTTTAGCCAAAAGTTTTTCTACTAAAGTCATGGGTCTGGGAGGAGTTAAACTGGAAGGAATGGTAATTTCTCCCTGACGACGCTTTTGATTAAAAGCAATTAATCCTCCAGCAGCTGCGATCGCATTCACCACTGGATTTTCTCTTTTTTCCCCTAAAATCTCCAAAGTTAGCCCAATATTGATACTATTACGATAAAAAATTTCCGCGAACGATCGCGCCCGAATTTTTTCTATTCCCGCAGCTTTCAAAGCAATGGGAGCAATTTCTCGACTCGATCCACAGCCAAAATTTTCCCCCGCTTCAATCACATTATATTTTAGTAATTCCCCCACCCCGATAATATGTTCTAAAGCATATAACTTTAAATGCTCTAGGTCATTATTTGTGGCTCTGGCGGCAGGCATAATATCATCAGTATTAATATCATCTCCCAGCCGTAAAACGTTGTTTGGATTGTTCATTTTCTTCAGAGTTCTTCCAACAATAGGTTAACTAGAGTTTCCGTATTGACAAAAATTTCTTCTCCTTGAGGAAACAAATCTGCTGTTCGGTATCCTTGATTTAAAACTCGCTCTTGTGCTTCCTTAATTCGTTGAGCAGCCGATGTTTTTCCCCATTGTTCTAACATTAAAATACCAGATGCCAGAGTTCCTAAAGGATTCGCAATTCCCTTTCCGGCAATATCGGGGGCTGTGCCATGAATTGCTTCATAAAGACCAAATCCATTACTATTAATACTTGCTGAGCCTAATAACCCGATCGAGCCAACTAAAGCACCACCAAGATCGCTGAGAATATCTCCAAACAGATTTCCTGCTAAAATTACATCAAATCTTTGCGGATTTAAAACCATTTGCATTGCTAAATTATCCACTAACATTGGTTCAATAATTACGTCGGGAAATTTAGTAGCCTCTTCTTGTACTAGACGAGTCCAAGGTATGTGAGGCAAGGCATTTTCTTTGTGGGCTATTGTCAGTAATCCTCGACGTTTTTCAGCTTGTTGTAAGGATGAGCGTGCAATCCGACGAATTTCTTCATCATAATAGCGCATTGTATGGAATCCGTAAATTCCTTTTTCATCTGAAGCTCTTCCTGACGGGCCAAAATAAATACCACTGACCAATTCTCGAATGATTAAAATATCTAATTGTTTAATTTTTTCTGGTCTAAGGCTAGATTTATGTAGTAAACTGTTAAAACTCCGAATCGGTCTAAGATTACAAAAAAAATCGAAGTGTTTTCGTAATTCTAGCAGTCCACCTTGGGTCACTGATCCAAAGAGAATTCCATCGGCTCGATCGCACAATTCGATCGTAGCTTGAGGTAAATAACTCCCCATTTGTTCTAGAGCAATTTTACCTAGCAAGCCATATTCTACTTCCAAGGTAAATCCTTCAAGTTTAGCTACTCGTTGCAGAATTGTTAAAGAAGCTTCTACAACTTCTGGGCCAATTCCTTCACCACCAATGGCAACAATTCGATAGGAAGAATTACCAGATGCTTTAGCTGTGTAAGTATTAGTTAAAGGTTCCATTTTTCCCTAAACCTATTAAAATGAGTCCTTTTTTACCTGTAATTAAAGATATTTGCACAATGTATCAAGCAGCAATCAAATCTTTACCTTATTTACTAATTTCTCTGCTCCTGGGAGTCAAAACTAGCAGCTAATTTCCTTTGATATATTTAAATCTCTTATTTGGGGTAAGCTGACACAAATCAAACGTCCCCGACTTCTCCAAAAAGTCGGGGACGTTTGATGCAAAATAATTGTTCGGAAAATGATATATTATTTTGGTTAAAAAATCAGATTATCTACATGGCAAAATTACCAGCAGAAACCTTAAGTGCTATCTTCAGTTTGCAGCAACAATTTTTAGAACAAATCGATGAAGCTAGGGCAGTTGAATTTGTGTTACTTGAACAGTTTGGCGAGACAGAAGAAACAATTCCTGAGTTAGATGAATTGTCAAGTATACGGGAAAGGGCAGATTCTTATTATTCCAGATTTTACGTTATCCTGCGGCGAATTTACGATGCTCAACCTGTAGCGCCCCGTGATATCCTAGAACTACTTTCTAGATATATTAGCGAAGCTGATGGTACTATAGAAGCAATCCAGGCAAGTATTCAAGATATTAAGAGGAATTGGAATTTATTATGAGCAATCAACCCAGAATTCCCGACGCTGAAATTAGGGCACGTTCTGTTAGTCGTTTGCGTGAAGTGGTACAGCGCATGGATAGAAATATTGCTGAATTGGATGAATTTATTGCCCGTCTAGAAACAGAAAATAATCGCAATTTGGAAGCAGCACGTCAAAGAGGAAATGCTCAACGAAAAGCTGCTCAATAGCACTTGATATTCCCAGTTACCTAATGTGCATGATTCAAGAACAACCTTTTGTTTCGGTTATTATTCCCGTCTTTAACGATGTGGTAGGGTTAAAGCGATGTTTAGAAAGCCTAAAAAATCAAACTTATCCTGAGAATTTATATGAAGTAATTGTGGTAGATAATGGCTCTAATGTCGAGCAAAATATTGCTGATATTGTGGCAAATTATCACCAAGCAATTTTAACTAATGAAAGTCAACCTGGTTCATATTCTGCACGCAATAAAGGAATTTCACTTGCTAAGGGAACTGTAATTGCTTTTACTGATGCTGATTGTATTCCTGCTGCTGATTGGATTGAACTAGGGGTGAAAATATTACTACAAAATCCCAAGTGCGGCTTGGTTGCTGGGAAGATTCAAACTTGTTTTAAAGAACCAAAGCAACCCAATTCTATAGAACTTTATGAAAGTCTTTGGTATCCGCTTCTCCAAAAAGAGTTTGTGGAAAAAAATCATTTTGGCGCAACAGCTAATGTATTTACATTTGCTAGCATAATTCAGGAAGTAGGAGTGTTTGATAGTAGTTTGAAATCAAATGGCGATCGCGAATGGGGACAGCGAGTTTATCATGCAGGATATCAACCTTTATATGCTGACGAAATCTGTGTTTCTCATCCAGCGCGTCATACTCTGCAACAGCTTTCTTCTAGAGCACGAAGAATTATTGGTGGACGCTACGATTTACAACAAAAACAGGAAAGGTCTTTTCTGAAACGCAATATTATTTTCCTGTTTAATGTGGCAAAATATGCGATCGCGCCAATACCCATGCTAGGATTCAATCTACTTTTAGACAACCGACTAAAAACCCAAACTCAAAAAGTCCAAGTTTCCCTAGTAATGTTTTTTGTTTCATACATTTATGTTTGGGAAATGATTCGCCTGAAAAGTGGTAAGACATCTCATAGAGGGTAAAATAAATTAATTATAATTACAGTTTGTTGTGAGGACTTTAGTCCTACTTTGAAAGCAAAGAAACGACTGAAGTCCTTACAACGAACAGTCATTTCAACTGATAAAGATAGGTGAATGCGCCCGGTTGACTAAAATAATCTAGTTGTTGTCCAATGCGATCGAGATGAGGCTTAACCAAAGCTTCCTTTTTTGGATTTAATCCAGGAAACACAAACCATACCCGCTGCTTATTTTTTAATTGGCTAGATTGACTCTTAAACGCTTGCCAACCTTGCTCAGAAAACTTGTCTGCATTTACCAATTCACTCAAATAACCACGCGCATAATCAGATTGAGAATAGCCATATTTTCCAGCATAATACTCAAATTGATCGGCAGGGCCTCCATCACCTATATAAATTCCATCTCCCGGTTTCTGATGAGTTTTAATATACTCAATTACTGGACGAATTTCATGTTTAGTTTCTGGATAAAACACAAAACTTCCGGCTCTAACTAAAGATGGTGCTATTAATAAACAAGCCAGAGCAATTCCCGCAATCACAAAGTATTTATGGTGCTTGCTGTGATTGAAACTAGTCAACAAAAAAGCTATTCCTTCAGCAATTACTAAAATAAAAAACGGAGCTAAAAACAAAATCAATCGTCCGCGAAAAGGATATTTATGAAGGTAAGTAGCTGCTAAGGTGGCAAAAACCGGAGACATTAAAATGAGAAACTTGCTGGGTTTTCTCTTAATAAAAAAGACACAACCAATTACAAATGTTATGATGGCAATTCCATCAAATATCGTCGAAAATCCTAAAGGGCGAGAAAAGAACCTGCCAAAAGAATCTAGCAACCAAATCAGGTCAAAAACAGTGTTAGGATATTCATTTTCCCAAGCATTTTGTAAACTGTTATTTTGCATAACTCTGGCTATTGTTAAAAAGTACATAGAACCAAAACTAATTAGCCAGATGAAATAGGCAGGTAGACGGTTAAGTAAAATTGCTTTTCTTTGTTGAGCAGAAGTCAGAATCAGGTTTGCTGATTCAATTCCTGCTAAAACAAAAATAGTTGGATGAGAAAACCAAATTGCTACTGCTCCTAAAATTCCAATTAACAAAATTCGCCTGATATTTAGGATTTGTTCTTGTAGCGGAATCAGCAATAAACAAAGCAACAAAGTAATCATGACATCGCTAGAATATTGCTTAACTTCAGTAGCATAATAAAGGGTGTATCTTAGGCAAGCAAATAGAATTAGTGCAATTGGTAGAGCAAGGGTAGATACTGCCCATTTTCCCAGTTTATAAAAAGCAATCAGAGAAACAATTCCAGAGATTAAAGGAAATAAGCGCAGCGAATATTCATTATTTCCCAATATCTGAGTAAATAATTTTTCTATCCACAAAAAGCCTAGAGGAGCCGCTTGATTACGATCCAAAGGTTGGAGTAATTCTAAATAAGAACGATTCACAATATTCAAAACTAAACTCGCTTCATCTCCCCATAATGCTCGATTACTCAAATATTGAGATACTCGAATAAAGATGCCAAATAGGATAATCAGCAGAGTTAAATATTTCAGGAAATCAGAAATATTTTGTTTGTTAGATAAGTTATTCACTCGTTTTTTGGTAAATCACATAAGTAAACAGGGAATGAGGTTTATTATACAGCAGGGATTAGCGAAGGACTAAAGTCCTTACAACGAACTTATGCAGCGAAGGACTAAAGTCCTTACAACGAACTTATGCAGCGAAGGACTAAAGTCCTTACAACGAACTTATACAATGAACTTAATTACTGCCAATTTCCTACTAAAACATAAGGTGCCCAGAAAAAGGGAAGTTGATACTTTTCATCTTTTAAAATACTTAATTGAGCAAGCCTTAAAGCCTCGGCTTTAGTAGCACCTTCTTTGGCTAATTCTTGATAAAATTTTACCATTAAAGCGGCTGTTGATTCATCACTAACTCTCCATAAAGTTGCCAGGGTACTACGTGCGCCTGCTCTGACTGCTACTCCTGCTAATCCTAAAGCTGCTCGATTATCTCCGGCTGCGGTTTCACAAGCACTAAAAACTAGTAATTCAATCGGAGGAGTTGTTTGTTGCTCTCTCACCCGCAATAATTGGTCTAAATTTTTCACATTAATTTGGCTATTCCAAGCTAAAATAAAAGTTTCGTCTGCCTGAGAACTAAATTGTCCATGAGTGGCAAAATGTATAATAGGAAAAGTAGCTGAAGTTAATATTTTTTGTAAATTATTATCAGTAAATTCTTGATTTAAAAGTTCCTGTGCTGGCAAGAGCGACCTAATTTCTTTTAATTCCTGTTCTACACTAGGTAGTGCGGGGAAATTTTGGTTTGCTTCCGATATGCCAGCTAATAATACTCGGAATTGTTCCTTTTTTAAAGGTTGTGGTGGTAGTAATTGTAATCCTGGAGTCAAAGCAATACTATACTTTTCTATTAAATACTTTTCACCATCGTATAAAGCAGCTAGGGAAATATTTCGTAATAACCCATCAGAAATAAATACTAATGTTTGAATGTTTTTCTGCTTTATTTCTGCTTCTATTGGCTGAATCATCCAATTATAAACTTGTTGGTAAAGTTGTAAAACTAATCTATTGTTGATCGGAGTTTCCATGCTGATGCGTAACCTTTTCAGCGTAGATTCTACTTCTGTTTGGTTTTGCAAGGTAGTATAAAGACGTAGGGGAGATTGAGGTAAGGCGAGAATAATTGCTAGTCTATCTGGCAAAACAATTGTGTAGATTATGGCAGCATTTTTGTCTAATCGATCGATCTGTACGGGTTTAGTGTCTAAGCAAGCTTCCTGAAAAAAGTTATCTAATTCTGCTAATTGCAAAGATTCAATTACCGATCGCGCTTGGCGTAAATTTTCTTGACTTGGTTCGGTTTGTGTTGGTAGTAATAAATCAACTAATTCTCGATAAACAGGTTCGACACTTTGCCGAAACGAAAATTGCAAATCGGGATTGCCAGGATTAATCGCAACTAAGTCATTTCGCAGGGATTTAAGAGTTTCAACTGCTACGTTATAAGATGCGATCGCATTTTGTCGATCGCCTTGTTTTTTCAGCAATCTTCCTAATTGCCATTGCCAACGATAAGTAATATCTGAAGCATTAACAGCTTGAGCTAAACTAAGAGCTTGTTGAGTTAAATTAGTACTATCTTTAAACTGTCCAGTTAATTCATATAATCTACCTAAATTTCCTAAAGCAAAAGATTCAGCGTGAGAATCTTGTAAATCTATTGCTTCTTGAATTGCTTTAGTTAATAATAATACCGACTCTTGAATATTCTGCTCTTGATTCAGTTTTACTAAAGTTTCAGCTAAGTAAATTCGCGCATAAACTGATTTACGACTAGCTGGTAATTGATTAATATTAATTTGAGTTAATAAATCTTGCGCTTCACTGACTTTCCCCATATCTACTAACAAACTTAATTGATTAATTTGCGCTTGCACTCGACTAAATGGTGAAGTAGATAATTCAATAGATTTTTGATAAGCCTCAATTGCGGTTCTAAATTCAGTTGTCGCCATTGATGAATCCTTAAGTTCTTCAGCTTTTTTGGCGAACGCTCTGGCGGTATTTCCTAAACTGAAAAATGCGGCACCGATCGTAGGTTTTATTTGCAATTCCTGTGCTATACTCAAACTTTTTTGCATGACTTGTCGAGATTTATCTAATTCCCCAATTGCTTGTAACGCATTACCTAAACTCAATAAAGCTGTAGCTTTAATTAGAGAATTTGGTTGAGTATTCAAAGAAATTTCTATCTGTTCTAAAGTTGTTTGGGCGCGGCGATAAAGTCCTAAAGATTGTAGTCCTTGAGCAATGTTTATTTGACTGCCGATTGTTCCTTCAGTATCACCAATTCGGGAATAAATAGCAGCAGTTTCTTCCCAAGTTTTTATCGCTTCTGTCAATTTTCCTAAAGCGAATTGCAGATGACCTTGATTATTTAAAGCTTGAGCTAAAATGAGTTGAGAGTTTTTATTCTGGTTTAAGTTGCGAATTAAAGATAGACTAGAAGCGATCGCACTTTCTGCTTCTTTCCACTTTCCTAATTGCTGATAAGCAAAAGATAAATAACTTAAAGCTAAAGCTTCACCTTGTTTATTCCCAGAATCCTGAAAAGCAGTAACAGCTTTTTGCCAAACATCCGCTGCTTGCAAAAACTGTCCTGCTTGCAAAAACTCCTTACCCTGTTCTAACAATTGTTGGGGATTAGTAACTGGGGATTGGGGATTGGGAATTGGGGATTGGGAAAGTTTTACGCTAGTCAAATTCCAATACTGTTTGGTTAAGGGTAGGGGCGTTCGCGAGTGCGTGCCGGAGGCATCAGCATTCGGGCGACAATTTATGTACTCAAACCCTAAATTTTTTGTCCGAATGCTTCGCCCTTCCAAAGGCAAAAAACGCTTAACCGAGCAGTATTGAGTCAAATTCGGAAAAGCTAGAGAAATTCCTGCACTCAAAAAGGCAGTTAAAAGAGTAACTAGCACAAAAACCAGCCATTTTTTGCTTAGTGCGATCGCCTTTTTCCAAAAACTTTTTACAGCCATTTTATCCTCAATTTGTTTGGAGTTTTTGTATTAACGTAATAATCAATCTATTAATCTATTAATCTATTAATCATGGCAATATTGAGGATTAAAAATCAATTTGTGAGGTACAGCTTTTGCTGTTTGAGCAACAAGAACAACTTCACCATTAGCATTTCTCAACCATCCTTGAGCTTCCACAATTTCCGCTTTACCTTTCTCCTCTATTCGCCTACTTCTTTGTTCCCCTACTGCTTTACCTTCATCTAAATTTATTGGTCTTAAATCTACCCAAGTCACATCATTTATAATCGGTTCATTAGGGTTAGGTGGCAATCCACCTTTACCAGTAACAATAAATTCACTTTGTTCCCCTTCACGAGGACGACAAGTAGAAGCAACTAAATTAGTAGCATCAATTACTTCTACTTGCGGAACGTCAGAAGATTGCGGTTGAATATACCCTTGTATAGACAAATTACCACTAGCACTAATCACACTATTAGGAGATACAAATACTGCAACTCCGAAATTATCTATAGGTTTAATAGTAATATTACTACCACCATTAGGAGCATCTGCATCAGTTCTAATTTGGCTAGCTTCTAAAAGAACTAAAGTGCGAGTAGCAATATCGATATTACCTTGTTTAGCATCTAAGGCTGAAACAGCAGAAATTTCACTTTGATGACGCAATTGAATATCTCTACTTTGAATATTAATATTTCCACCGTCACCTTTTTCCGATGCAGCAGTCAAAAAACTTTGGTTATCTAATAGTAAACGACCTGCAACTATATTTAAATCGCCTGGATCTCCCTTTGCTTGGTTGCCAACCTTTGTCGCCACCGATCCACCATTATTTAACAACAAATTGTTGGTATTTATTGTCACGCTTCCGGCATCACCATCGCCTAAAGTACCTGCATTCAATTGAGCTCCATTACTAATAGTTAGTGAATTGCTGGTGACGCTAACACCGCCTGCTTTACCACTAGCACTTTTTTCCAGAATGCTAAAGGCTCCACTAGGATTTTCTTGATTTCCTGTACCATCAAAAAATACGCGATCGCTAGCCGTAATTTTTATGCTTCCGGCATCACCTTTTCCTAAAGTATTCGCATTCAATTGAGCGCCATTAGTAACAGAAAGTGAATTCGTAGTAATATTAATACCTCCGGCTTCACCAGTAGCATTTTCTCCTACTCCACTCCTAATTTCAGTTGAAAAACCAGCCTTAGTCTCTCCATCCAAATTGATAGTATTAGCCACAATAGTTATACTTCCGGCTTTACCATTGCCGAAAGTACTAGCATCAATGCGAGCACCATTAGTTAAAGTTAAAGCTCTAGTGGTAATCTCAATATTATTTGCTTTACCTTCAGCATTTTCACCCACATATCCAAAAGCACCTGTAGGCGTTCCATCTTTAGCTTGCCCATCAAAAGAAATACTCTCACTAGCATTAATCGTAATTCTCCCTGCTTCACCTTTACCTAAAGTACTGGCATTTAATTGAGCGCCATTTGTTAAAGTTAAAGTTTTGGTATTAATAGTAATGTCTCTGCCATTACCTGCACCACCTTCTTGTACACCGCTGATGATCGCACTATGGTATTTGCTACCCTCACCATCGAGAGAGATGTCATTAGCTTGAATGGCAATTTCTCCGGCTTTGCCTAAGCCAAAAGTCCCTGCACCGATGAGCGCACCATTGGTGATACTCAGGGAGTTGGTGCTAATACTAATATCCCCGGCTTCACCTTGAGCAATTTCTTTGACAGTGGCAAAAATTCCCGTGTAATTGTTGCTGTTTCCTGCGTTGAGGGAAAGCCGATCGCTAGCTACAATTTGAATATCTCCAGCGTTACCTTTGCCTAGTGTACTGGCATTTACTTGAGCGCCATTGCTAATAGTTAAAGATTTCGTATTAATAGTAATTCCATTTGCTTCGCCGTCAGCATTTTCACCCACATATCCAAAAGCACCTGTAGAAGTTCCATCTTTAGCTTGCCCATCAAAAGAAACACTTTCACTAGCATTTATCGTAATTCTCCCGGCTTTTCCCTTACCTAAAGTGCTGGCATTTATTTGAGCGCCATTAGTTAAAGTTAAAGTTTTGGTATTAATAGTAATCCCTCTACCATCACCTGTGCCACCTTCTTCTATACCGTTGACGATCGCACTATAATAGTTGCTCCCTTCACCATCCAGAGAGATATCATTAGCTTGAATGGCAATTGCTCCGGCTTTGCCAAAACCAAGAGTTCCAGCACCAATTATCCCACCATTGGTGATACTTAGAGAGTTGGTGGTAATACTAATATCCCCGGCTTCACCTTGAGCAGTTTTGAACACGGTAGCAAAAATTCCACTCATAGTTTTGCTGTTTTCACCATCGAGGGAAAGGCGATCGCTAATCACAATTTTAATATCTCCAGCATTACCTTTTCCTGATGTACTCGTACTAATTACAGCACCATTAGTAAGAGTTAAAGATTTCGCATTAACAGCAATTGTTTTGCTATTGCCGATCGCATTTTCTTCGACAGTGTTCTCAACGTTACTCGATGTAATTGTAATTGCATCAGTAGCATCAAGCAAAATATCTCCGGCTACACTTTCCGGCGATCCTTTTCCTGTTGCTATCCCTGCTAAAAGTACGCTTTCTCCAGAAATATCTAAGTTTCTTGCCTTAACAGTAATGCTACCACCGCCAAAACTTTGGACTCCAATTTGTGCTTGATTAATAATTGACACATCTGCACGCGCCAAATTATCAGGAAAGCTCAAACTACCATCATTATTTAATCCTATTGTTCCCTCTGTGGAAATTCCCCCTAACTCAATTGAGCCACCAGGAGCTTGTAAAATCCCACCATCTATAGTTACATTTCCGCCAAGAATTGTGAGGCTTTTTCCAGGGAGAACTTCTAAAGAAGATGAGGTATTACCTTGAATGCGAATTTCTTCCGGAGACTTGCCATATTGTAAGCCGATCGGTACATTAACACTTAGCAAAGGTGAAGATTGCAAATTATTAGCCGCAAATTCTAAGCCATCGTTGAATTTAATACTATTAGCTGTAGAAGCAAAAAATGAGCCGCCGATGTTTAATTTAGCATTTGGCCCAAACAGAATTCCATTAGGATTAAGTAAAAATAAATTAGCTGTGCCGTTCGCTCTAATTAACCCATCAATATTAGATATTGAGCTACCAGTGACTCGACTAAAAATATTTCTGATATTTAGTGCATTGTTAAAAAATGCCTCTCCTCCAGTAGGAACGGAAAATTCCCGGAAACTGTGAAACAAGTTGTTACCCGCTCTAGTTCCCCCTTCAATGATGTTAGCTTTTCCGTTAGGTGTGACAATAGTATTTACAGTAGCATCCGGGACAATCTGTGCTTGTACTTGATTTAGATTATAGGAAAAACTCAATAAGAAAAAGCAACAAGCCAATAAAATCTTTTGGCGATCGATTTTTAAGATTTTTGGTTCTTGATTAGTTCGCCAAATCAGGAAAATAATAGTAATTAAGAATAAACGATTTGTAGGATAAGATGATTCAGTAGAGTAAGGTTCCATAATTTAACAGCTTGGATTAATATTAAAATCATAATTTTTCACGACTGAGATTAATTTCAATTTATAAAACTTATACTCAGTTTTTGCTTTGCTTTTAAATTATTAGAGAAATGTAACAAAAATGAATTAAATCTAAACACTTTTCCCTTTGTGCAATAGGGTGTAAAGTGTAAAGAATCTTTACCTGAAGCGGAAAGAGATGGAAAAAAGTTTGATGATTTTTGGTTATTTTCTATGAAGATACATCCACGAGAAATTTATAACTTGTTGTTGGAATCAAGTCAGACAACCGCGCTTGTAGAGGAGATTATTATCGGGTTAACTTGGACTTTTTGCCGCGCCAATGGCATAGGATTATGTATGAGTCCGGGTCAAGCGACTCGCACATTGCCTTGGTCGGGGACATTGGTAAATCAAGCGATCGCAAATTTAGCTCCTTGGCTGTACTCTTGGGACAGTTATCAAGCTACCATTGCTATGGCAGCGATTAATGCGGTAATTAATACAAATTCGCCGCTTTTGGAGAAAGCAGAGCCACTTTCACCTAAAAATTCGGCAAATCTCGCTGTTTTTGAACATTTTTTGCCCTTAATTCGGGGAAAACAAGTAGTTGTGATTGGACGCTACCCCGGACTATCGCAGTATGAACAGGATACAGAAATCTCGGTTATCGAACGTCAACCAAGCGGTCAAGATTTTCCCGACCCCGCTTGCGAGTATCTTTTACCGGAAGCAGATTGGGTGTTTTTGACAGCAACATCGATCGTTAATAAGACTTTTCCCCGTTTAGTAGAGTTATCACAAAATGCCAAATTAGTATTAATGGGCCCGACTGTTCCTTGGTTGCCAGAATTAGCAGATATGGGAATTGATTATTTAGCAGGTGTAGCGGTAACAAATGCAGAAGCATTACGACAAACGATCGCCGAAGGTGGAGGTACCAGAATTTTTGATACAGGTGTGGAATATCGCGTTCTCGAATTAGTTAATAATGCCAGTTGCTAGTGATTAATTCTTTCCGGTTCCCCCGTGATGTTAATAGCGAAGCTTCCGCTGGTTCCCCCCTTGTTAAGGGGGGCGGAGGGGGGATCTTACGCTGTGATTACTAGGTTTTGATCCCCCCAACCCCCCTTAACAAGGGGGGCTAAGAAAGAGCAGACTTGTAACTAGCAACTTGAGTTAATATCATGTCTGCTTGATTACGCATAATGTAGAGACGTTATATATAACGTCTCTACATTATTAGTTAAGAATAATATGGCAGAAGAATGCTATATTTCCCAGTCTCCAGTTCTGGTGTCTAATGTTTTCATTGCTCGATCGGTAGTGAGAAAAATATGGTCTTTGCCTAACTGCTCTACAAATCCAACTGTTAGCAACTTATCCATTACTGGGCCTTTGACTTCAGACATATAAAACTCGATTCCTCTGGTTTTTAAGTCAGCAATTAACCCTTTTAATGTTTCCAAGGCACTGCCATCAATTGAATTAACAGCACTACAAACTAGTAATAAATTTTTGACTTCGGGGCGATCGGTTACTGTTTTAAGCACGTAATCTTCGAGATATTTAGTGTTAACGAAGTAAAGACTAGCGTCAACCCGAACGGCTAATACATGAGGGCAAGTTTTCACATTATACCGTAGAACATTGCGAAAATGCTCAGTGTCTCCTACTCTACCGACGACAGCAATATGAGGTTTACTGGTGCGCCATAAATGCAAGACAATTGATACAGCAGCACCTACCAAAATGCCTTTTTCTACACTAGTGATTAAGACGGCAAAAAATGCGGTTAACCATGCGATCGCATCTCCGCGATTATAAACCCACAAGCGTTTCAGCGTTCCAAAATCTAAAAGACTCGAAACCGCCATCACAATAATTGCTGCTAAACAAGCTTGGGGTAAGTAATAAAACAACGGCGTAAGAAACATTACAGTTAATGCAATGATGACCGCTGTAATAATAGAAGCCAAGGGAGTATTAGCATTAGCAGAGAAGTTTACACTCGATCGACTTACACCTCCAGTAACGGGATATCCTCCTGTTAGAGATGCACTAATATTCGCAGCACCCAAAGCAATGAATTCTTGGTTAGCATCAACTTTTTGTCGTCGTTTACTTGCCAAAAACTTACCAACTGAATAAGCTTCCATGAAACCTACAAAGCTAATAGCAAAAGCGGCTGGTACTAATGTAGAAATAGAATTTATATCCAAATTAGGGAAACTCAAAGAAGGTAAACCTTGGGGAATATTACCGACAACTTTCACTCCAGCAGTTTGCTCCAAGTGCAACAACCAAACTAACAGTGAACCGATAATTACTATCAGGAGAGGCGCACTTTTAGTAATTGGTATAATTGTTGATTCATGCCATCCTCTTTTTTTGAGTTGTTTACCCAAAATTTTCGGTAAATAAACTAAGACTAAAATGCTAGTTACACCTAAAGTGAATGTCACCCAGTTGATTGCACTAATTCCTTGGATTAAATAACCTAGCAACTGAATAAAGGATTCTGTCTGGGGAATTTTTAGTCCGAGTAAGTGTTTAACTTGACTAAAAGCAATGATAATTGCTGCTGCACTAATAAAACCGGAAATGACTGCTTGACTGAGGAAATTTACCAGGAATCCTAAACGAAATACTCCTAAAATGATGTCAATTACACCAATCATTAGTGCTAACAACAATGCTAACCCTAAATATACTTTTAAATATTCAGGAGTATTTTCAGTAGCTAGGGTAGCAGCTAAGGGAGCAATTGCTGCACCAGTCATCAGCGAATCTAATGCTACAGGAGCAACGGAAATTAAACGACTAGTGCCAAGAAACGCATAAACAATTGGCGGTGCAATACTTGCATATAAACCTATTTCCGGTGGTAAACCTGCTAATAAAGCATAAGCCATTGCTTGCGGAACTAGCACGCTACCAACAATAATTCCGGCGGTTATATCACCAGCTAAATGTTGTTTTTGATAGTGTAAACCCCAATCTAAAATTGGAAAAAATCGGCTCCATTTTTCTAGCCAGGGTTGGGTTTGCGATCGTTCTATTTGCATCATCATTTTTTTATCAAACCTGCAATTAAATTAAGGGGATTGGGTACTGGGAAAGATTGTTTTTCATTCTTATTACCAAATTCAGAAATACCTTATTTTGGGTACCATTTATAAGCCAATGAACCGACAATAAAGGCAATCATAAACAGAATTGGATTCCAAATTCCTAATACTAAAGCTGTAATTCCAGGGCCAGGACAATATCCGGCGATTCCCCAACCAATCCCGAAAATAATAGCACCAATAATTAAAGGTTTATCAATATCTTTCTTAGTTGGTAAATGAAAATCGTTAGCTAATATTGGTTGGGAACGAGACAGAATAAATCGAAAGGCAATTACTGTTACAGTTACGGCTCCACCTAATACAAATAACAATGTTGGGTCCCAAACACCTGTTACATCGAGAAAGCCTAGTACGCGATCGCGATCGATCATTTGTGATAATCCTAGACCTAAACCAAACAGCAATCCTGAAAGTAAAATTGTCAATTGTTCTTTCATCTTTTTACTTTATATCAAAAACTTAATCGCAGCACATGACGCACAATAAAAACTGTGACAATAGCGGTAGTTAGAAATGTCAAAACCGCCACTAAAGAACGAATTGATAATCTACCTAATCCACAGACTCCATGACCACTAGTGCAACCGCTACCCATTCTGGTACCAAAGCCAACGAGTAAACCACCAATTATCATTGCTAAAGGCGCAAATGTAGATTTGGGAGTGGGTTGAGGCGCTAATACATATTCGTAAAAGATACCACCTAACAACATTCCCAAGATAAATATCCAACGCCAATTCTCTTGTTTGCTAAAAGTAATTGCACCATTAATCATGCCACTAATTCCGGCAATTCGTCCGTTAAATGCCAGCAAGAGAGTGGCGCTACTCCCAATAAGTACGCCACCAAATAGGGCAGTTAACCAATTAAAGTCTGCCATGATTTTTGTTAAATCTAAAATTTTTTGATTGCTTAATTTTACACCATTGCGGGAACACTTCCGCATTTTTGATTTGCTGGTACAGCTTCCGCAATTTTCTTGGGATCGGGAAGGTTAAGGTTGTTCATTTGTTCAATAAAACTTGCCCGATCTTTACCAACAAATCTGGGATTGTATTTCTTTTCTTCGCCAATGGTAGAAATACTATGTCCTCTGTAGTCGTGACCAGGATAAACTAATGTTTCGTCGGGGAGAGTAAATAATTTTTGAGTTACATGATCGTACATTAAACCTGGGTCGCCACTTTGAAAATCTGTGCGTCCACAACCACGAATAAATAGCGAATCTCCGGTGAGCAAGATATTTTGATTTACTAAGTATGAGTTATGACTATCGGTGTGTCCTAAAGTCGCGATCGCCTTAATTTCAATATCACCTACTTTTAATACTTCTCCATCTTTAATAAAGCGATTTGCACAAGCAGCTTGTGCATTTTCTGGTACAATTCCTTCACAATTTGTCAGTTCCCGCAGTTTACCTGTTCCGGTAATATGGTCAGCGTGAATGTGCGTTTCCAAACAATGACGCAAGGTGAGTCCTAATTCTTGAATTAACTTTAAGTCGCGTTCTACTTGTTCAATTACTGGATCGACTAAAACTGCTTCTTTAGTCTTTTCGTCAGCAATTAAATAAGTATAAGTACTAGTTTCATTGTCATACAATTGGCGAAATAGCATATTTCTAGCTCCTGTGGGAAAATTTCAGCTTTTGAACCTAGAGAAAAAAGTTGTATAGCAACTTGTATTGTGGCTTGTAACTTATATTGTCATATAGTAATATAGTTTTTGTGCCTTGGCAAGAGCAATAAAAAATAATTGCTTCTCGGTTAAGTATATTTACTCAACCTGTCCCAGCCCTTTCTTTGTTCAGCAATTAGTAAAACTTCTCACACGAAAAATTTAAACATGGTAATTCACGCGCCAGCCTCGTCCACCAACCCCAGTATCATCAACACAGTTCACCACCAAATTGTAGTTATTGGCGGTGGTGCTGCTGGAATTACGGTAACTTCTTTACTTTTGAAAAGGAACAGATCCTTAGATATTGCGATCGTCGATCCATCAGATAAGCATTATTACCAACCTGGTTGGACACTTACAGGAGGAGGAGTATTTAAAATTGAGGATACAGTGAGAAATCAACAAGATGTTATTCCCAAAGGAAGCACTTGGATTAAAGATCGAGTTGTTAAATTAGATCCCGATCGCAATGTGATTATTACTCAAGGAGGAATTCAAATTGAGTATGATTATCTGATAGTTTGTCCGGGAATTCAGATTGATTGGCATTTAATTAAAGGACTGAAAGAAGCGATCGGTAAAAACGGGGTTACTAGTAACTATTCTTCTCGTTATGCACCATATACTTGGGAATTAATCCGTAATTTTTCCGGTGGAAATGCTTTATTTACCGTTCCCAATACTCCGATTAAATGTGGAGGCGCACCGCAAAAAGTTATGTACATGGCGGATGACGCTTTTCGCAGCAAATCAGGAGTACGTCAGCGCACAAACGTCAAGTTTCTAACACCTGGAAATAGAATGTTTGCTGTACCAGAATATGCGGCACTGTTAGATAAGGTCATCAAAAAAAGAGAAATAGAAGTAAAGTTTCGTCATAATCTCAAAGAAATTAAAGCAGAAATCAAAGCAGCAGTTTTCGACATTTATGATGATAACGGCAATATTATCGACGAAGTTATCTACAATTACGATATGATTCATGTCACTCCCCCCCAAAGCGCACCTGACTTTATTAAACAAAGTTTTTTAGCCGCACCAGATAATGTTTATGGCTGGGTAGACGTAGATAAATATACACTACAGCACAATCAATATTCCAATGTGTTTAGTTTAGGAGATGCTTCTTCTTTACCAACTTCTAAAACCGCAGCATCTGCGCGTAATCAAGCAGTAGTTGTAGCAGAAAATCTATTAGCTTTTATCGGGGAGAAACCATTAACGCACAACTATGATGGCTACACTTGCTGTCCTGTAATTACTGGTTATAACCGCACAATTATGGCAGAATTTGATGGTTATAATGCCAAAATTGTTTCTAGTTTCCCTTTAAATCCTGCTAAGGAACGTTGGATTATGTGGAAGATGAAGACAACTGCTTTACCTTGGATTTATTGGCATCGAATGCTGAAAGGAGAAAGATTTGAAGGCGATTATATTAAATTTATGCACTGGAAGAAGGACTAAAGTCCTCACAACTAACTAGCTGTAGGGTGCGTTAGCGCAGCGTAACGCACCGTTTCCCCAATTAATAAGGGTAAAGATTTTTCAGAAACCTTTACCCTTTCTATGTTTTCTGCTGATTAATTAGTTTCATTTTTTATCGATCGCAGACGCAAGAATCCACTCTAAACCTAGATTAATCTAAGCAATTCCTTGGAGAATTTTTAGCTGTTGTAATTGCTCGTTTTGCTTCTCAAATTTAGATAATAAAGAATCACAAACTAAGTCGCATAGTTCAAACAGGAAAGGATTAGCAATTTGGTAATAAACACTTACTCCTACCTGGGTACGAGTGACAATTCCCGCTTGTGCTAACAACTTCAAATGTTTGGAAACATTTGCTTGTCCTAAACCAGTTGCTTCCATAATTTGGGTAACATTTTTTTCCCCTGATTTGAGACAGCAGACTATCTGTAATCGACTGACTTCCGACAGCACCTTGAAAAAGTCAGCTACATAAGCCAAGGTAACAGGAGAAAGCTTAGAGATTTGGCAATCTTCGGTTGGTTGTGTCAATGTTGGTGACTTATCCAAGGATTGTTTCGGCATAAAATCTGTAATTGAGTCTAGAACTACAATTTATAGTATTACTACTTTATCATATAACCAAACAAGTTAGTCTCATCACGATCGATAATTAGTGATTTTCAACAATTTTCTTAGCTAATCTTTTGAGAGCCGATTCTCTGGGCAATTCGTAATAGGTATAATCTCACAGAGGCAATTTCGCGGGCGCTAAATTCCCTTAACACTAGCATACTTAGTATAATTAACAACCCCAAAATCAAAAGCTTGAAAATCAGCAACCAACCCGGAGTTTCCCAAATACTTGCTAATCCATAAACTAACCCACAGATGAGTAAACTACGTCCAAAAGAGAGGAAGGAAGGGAAAATTTTCCAGAGATAGTAGACAGCTAAGATTGTTGCTAATGCACCTAAACTAGACACAGTAATTGTAACTATTGCTGCTCCTAATGAGCCAAATTTGGGAATCATCCATAAGTTAAAAGCGATCGCTAATGGTACCATTGGGCCAGTGAGTGCGATCGTCCAATTCGGTTTACTTGCAGCAGTGAGAATAGCAGTTGTAATCGAAATCATTGCCATTGCTATTGCGGCAAAAATTAATATAGAAAATATCGGTGCAGCAGGTAAAAACGTAGCACTGAAAAGTAGTTTAATAATTTCGGAAGATGCACCAGCAGCTAAGCCTGCGAATGGTAATAATAACAACACTAAGCGCATAGCATTTTTGCTAATTTCTTTTGCTTTTTTTAACTCTTTTTCCCGCAAAAGACGGGTAAGAGTTGATAGAAGTAAAGGTACAAATGCCAGGGTAAATACAGCAGGAATTAGAGAAAGATTTTCTGCTGTTCCGTAATAACCTGCGTCAGCTGCGGTTCCTCCTAACAACTTCAACATAAATAAATCGAGTTTGTCATAAAGGCGCAAACAGATAGCTAATAAAAATAGAGGTATTGCATAACCCCAGAGTTTCTGCATTGGGAAAGTCGATCGCTTTAACATCGGTGGACGCACATACAACCGACAGACAAAAAGCTCAATTAACGCCGAAATCAAACTCCCAATAATTGCCCCCCAAATTGATAAACCTGCTGCAACTAAAGCAATGGTTAATATCATTTTGGTCAGCCAACGAGTAGCAGTTGCGATCGCCCTTTCTGAATACTTACCCAAACCAACTAAAACACTACGATGCACATAAGTAACACAAAAAATCGGCACTTCAAACATGAACAATCGCAAGTAATTATTCATGTGGGGTTCACCTAAAGCATTTGCCACCGTATCGGCAATAAACCACAGAATAACAGAAACAGAAAGACCCAAAAAAAGATGTAATTGCAACACCGTAGTTGCCACAGGTTGCCAATCTTCAACTTCTCCAATAAACTTAATTGTAGTGCGTGTAAAAGCCGAAGTAATACTCCAACCAATCCAAGAAACTAAAGTAGTTGCTAACAAAAACAAACCGTAACTGTCTGGCCCTAACTGGCGGGTTAAAAAAGCCGCTGTTAAAAGTCCAGTAGGCAACAATAACGCCTCTGCCAGAAAAACCTGAATTGTTCCCGTTGCCAAACGACCAGACGACCCAGAATTTTTAGCAGACTCAGGGACACTAGACAAATTCCTATCCATAAACTCTCTCTTCTCTTCCTCTGTGTCCTCTGCGTCTGGAGCGGTTTCATAAATTCCCAATCTCTCAAGAATGTTCCCAATTAACTTCGACTTTGCCTTCTTTGGAAAGGAAATAGTTAGGTTTGAAATAACTAATTGCTAACCCAACAAAATACAGTAACAGAGAACTTAAAGCGATGAAAATAGCGATCGGTAAATTCAACAAATAGCGTGGGTTTTCGATCGCCACATCAATCAACCTTTTTCCCGCTATCATAACCTTATATAATCCCAATGCCAAGCTGATAAATAAATCTAAGATTGGCTGAAAAATTGTTTTCTTTTCTGTTCGTTTTAAGCGATAAATTTGCAAAGCATCATATCCATATAACAAGAATCGCCAAACAAAGTGTGCTTTACCATTAGGTGCAGCATGAGAAGCGCGGGATTTTGGTTGTTTCCAAATTGTTTCCCCTTGCTTAATCAAATAATTAGCGTGAATTACACAATTGCCTCGACAAACAGGTAGATTTAAGGGAATCGGATATTTTAAAAGAAATGAACGACGGAAAGCCACATTATTACAGAAATAATATTGGGTTTTTTCCAAGTTGTTGCTGTGAGAAAAGCGGGGGAAAATGTAGGTTAGTGCGATCGCCAATCCGTAAGCACCTCTAGCTGAAGTTGTAGTTTCACCTGCCACCACATTAACATTATTATCCTCAGCAAAAGGTGCGAGCAAATTACGTAACCAATTTTGCTGATAAATACAATCAGAATCAGCTAAAACAATTACATCTCCAGTGGTTAACGAAACACCTGTCATTTTGGCAGCATAGTAATCAACATCTGCTGTAATCCGACGCATACTTAACCAAGGATATTTGTTAGTAAGTTGTTCCATCATTTCTTGAGGAACATCTCCACTTTCCAAAATCAAAACTTCTTTGGCTAATTCAGGAGATATATCTTGAGAGGCGATCGAATCCAAAGAAAGATATAATCCTTCGAGTTCTGCACTCGCTAAGTTTTCCGTTTCTACAATAATTGAGAAACTTGGTAATTTGGCTTTTTCAGAAACTTCTATTTGTGACATAACCTCGGATTTTTTACCACAGATGTCCACAGATAAACAAAGATGCACACAGATGAATTATTGAGTTTTGCCAGAGACATAATGACGACCGGGATGAAAAAGTTTCTTTCCCGATCGCCAGTCCCCAGGCTTCGACGTGAGCGATCAGCCGAACGTACCCAATCCCCAGTCTACTGAATCGCAGCTTTTGGACGATCGCTATTTGAAGAACGAAACACTGATGACAGTTTTGTAGCACTTTTTTGATCTTCAACAGTGAATTCTTCATGATAAGAACGCTCTGTATTAACTGTCCAAAGGTCGTGATTTTCGCCAAACAAATTGCGTACAGCTAACATCGCCGTTAACATCGAATGATCTTGATTGTTGTAGCGGTGCATTCCGTTGCGTCCAACTGTTTGCAGGTTGTCAAAAGCTTCTAAATAATCTTGAATCACCTGTAAATGTTGGCGATATTCAGCATCATAAACTGGATAAGCTTTGCGCTGACGAATCACCACTCCATCTTCTACATCTCCAGGTTTTACACCGATTTTGAGTGCGATCGCTTCTTGGCTTGCCAGTTTAATCAAATCTGCATCTGACATTTGCCACAATTCTTCGCCAACACTGCAAAAATATTCCATTCCTAAACAAGTTTTGCTAGGATCTGGAACCATAGCTGGACTCCAATTTTTGAAGTTTTGAATCCGACCAACTTTGAATTCTGGACTGTGAACATAAATCCAATTATCGGGAAACAATTTTTCTCGATTAATAATCAGCGACACAATGAGAAAATCCCGATATTTGAGGCTTTGTGCTGCTTGCAAAACTTCTTTTGGTGGTAAGGGATCGAGACAGCGCAGCAATGCAGACACAGGCATAGTCGAAATAAAGTTATTGGCGTTTAATTCCAAAGTGCGATCGCCCTGACGCGCAATCACTCGCTTAATTCGCATTCCCACTCGTTCAATCCGAGTTACGCTTGTATTTAAATGAACTGGAATTCCGTGAGTTTCCAACTTTTCTTGGCAGCGTTCCCACATCATTCCTGGGCCTAAAATCGGATAATCAAATTCTTTGATTAAACTTTTAGCATTTTGAGAGCCAAATAAAGCATTAATTACTGCACCTTTCAGCGACATTCCTTGAATGCGTTGTGCTGCCCAATCTGCCCGAATTTTACTACAAGGAATTCCCCAAACTTTTTCCGTATAAGTTTTAAAGAACATTCGATATAAACGTTCTCCAAAACGTTCTGTTACCCATTCTTCAAAAGTTTCTGCTTCCTGCCCAGGATTTAGTTTAACTTTGAGTCTTGCTTGGAGATAACTCATTAAAATCAAGGCACTGGGCGCAACTCCCAAATTAGATAAAGTATTTATTAAAGACAAGGGATAATTGTAGAACTTTCCCTGATAATAAATGCGTGACATTCGAGGAACTTTAATAAATTCTTTGCCCAAAATTTCCTGCCAGAAATGTTGGACTTCATCGACTTTGGTGAAAAATCGATGTCCACCAATATCAAAACGATAACCTTTGTAAGTTTCTGTACGGGAGATGCCACCAACTTTATCTGCTTGTTCGAGAACGATCGAGCGAGTACCTCGCTTCATCAACTCGTAAGCTGCCGTCAAGCCAGCAGGCCCAGCACCAATAACTATAACGGGACTATGTTCCACTGCTCACTCCACAATTAAACTGCTTAAGACAGCGATTAAACCACAAAAAAGGAACTTCGTAACGCAATAACAGGCAATGCTTCCAGCTATTGTATTGATTCTTTTGGCCGTTCCCTGCTTTTGCTTTTCAGTTCCTTTCCTCCTGAATTTAATGTATTTTCAGCCTATGGTACAGGTGATAGCGAATTGTGCCAATCACAAATGCTAATCCTCCATAAAAGAAATACAACCAATGCCAGGGAATTACCCCAAATGTGAATAGTATGCCTCGTTTTTGCAGAAAAAAACGATACACAGGTAAATTGAGTAGCAACAAGGCAAGACTAACTCCTAGACCAACTAAGCACAAGATTGACCACCACCAGCCCCCCATCAGGCAAATTACCAGCAAGTAAGTCAAAATTAAACTCAGACGGCTGGAGTTCTTTAAATTCAGGTCATTGGAGAATTGTCGATCGCGCCAAAGCAACTCTGTCCAAGGAATCGCCCGGTAAAAAATCTCTGCCCGGAGTAAAGAGACAACTCGCCAATCCTTCAAATGTTTTACCTGAACAGTTTTATCGAGCTTAATTCTACAGCCAGCCTGTTTCAACCGATACCCTAACTCAATGTCTTCCACCGAGGGGTAGCGATAGCGTTCATCAAATCCCCCCACCGCCCAAAATGCGTCCCGTCGCACCGCGCCACAAGCACCCCAAAAGGTCGATGCTTCCTCAGACGAAGTTTGATGGGTGTAGTGATGAAATAGGTTTTTGTATTGGGAGAGAAAGTTAGATGCGCCAGGGCTATCATCATAAGAGCCAATTAAGGCATCGAGATTGGGAGAATGGGAAAATGCTGTGATTAAGCGATCGATCGTCTCTACCGTCAGCGTGACATCGGCATCAATAAAAAATAAAATATCCCCTCGAGCAACTTCCGCCCCTTTGTTTCTAGCACGGGCAGGGCCACCAGGAGCAGGAAAAGTAATCACCTTAGCACCCAACTCTGCGGCTAACTTTCCCGAATCATCTGTTGAGCCATCATCAATTACGATAATCTCGGATAATTTCTCCGCTACTTTACTCACACTCTGCAAACATTGACGAAAGTTTTCCCCGCCATTAAGCACAGGAACAATTAGAGAAATTGTGAGCGTAGATTTGGCTAAATCGCTGGAATCAGAAAAAATTTTATTGCTGAACTTCTTCTCTGGAAAAGATGGCATAGTTAAGTTGCAGGTGTTTTAGTTTTAGCGATCGTTCTTTGAAGAAAAGGAAAAAAGGGGTTAGTCAGACGTAATTTTAAGAACTTTAATATCTGACCACCCTACAAAACCTAATTAAATCTAGCTAACAATTCCTCGCGAGACAAATTGGATAATTGCAACAACAAAGCAGTTGAATCTGTCAGAGGTAAAGCCAACAAAGGTTCAATAATCGCCGTTAGTTCCTCATCCAATTCTCCAAATTTCGCCCTCAACAAATTTTCCACAAAAATTCGCTGTCCCTGGTGAACACCTTGCCCAATACCTTGCTCAATACCCCGCTCAATACCCCGCTCAATACCTTGCTCAATACCTTGCTCAATACCTTGCTGAGTAGCTTCAGCTAAACGTTGTTCGTAAAGTGGTGACAACCGCATAATTAAATCTTCCTCCTCTGGTGCTAAATTTTGGCTTACTTCTAATATAGTCTTGAGGTTACTTAATAACTCCAACACCACAATTCGCAAAGGGTCATTTTCTGGAAGGATTGCTAATTCATCAATTGCTTGTTGCTGCACTCTCCCTTTGCCTAAAAGTCGTAACCAAAGTGTTTCCGGGGTTGGCGGTAATTGGTGAATCACCACAATTCCCGTTTTCAAATGTGCCGGAAGAAAATAAACTCCGCTGCCCCAGTTATCTACATCAAGTGTAGCGGCAAAACCTGCCAAAAGCGACTCTGATGCTGTGGGAGAAATTATCCAAAGTGATGGTAAATCTGTTTCTTCTACACGGGTATTATTTCGTCTTGCTTGACGTTCTAAAAAAGCAAAAACATCAAACAATTTGCCCATACAGCTACGAACATCACCCAAGTTGATAGCATTGCGGTAAGGTTCAAAAATCGCTGCGGTTGTCGCCAAGCGTCCTAGCAATCCCAATTCTGTTGCATTGACAACTTCCGCCCTTGGTGCAAACCAAACATCAATTTCTCGAACTTCACCAGCAATATTACGACTTGTTTCTACTTCTCCTAATGGTGATAACAATTCTTTGAGATAGTCTTTAGCAAATTGGTCGTAAGGAAATACAGTCATTCAATTTGGGATTTTAGATTGCAGAATGGTTAAGGTTAATTTTAGATGCAAAGGCATAATATCATTTCTTGTGTAAGCTGCTTGCGACGAACGTAAATCTAATTTATCATGTAGGGGATTTAACTAATCAAACCCGTTTAATTTTCAGGGATATATAGCAGTGTCAAACCTAGCAAGTGTTTCCGATTCTCTTTCCCAATTAGAAAACCAGAGTCTAGGAGAAATTGACAAGCTTGATAGGCAATTACTTGAGCATTTTAAAAGTAAATTTGTAATTCAGCCCTCACTTACCCGTCCTCTAGTTAGCTTTCAAGCTAACAAAATTAGACCTATTTATCGATGGTACAAATACAAAGAAGCATTCTCAGCATCGCTGGTAGAGTATTTATTACAAAAATATGGAATTACTGAGGGGAAAATTTTAGATCCCTTCGCAGGAAGTGGTACAGCTTTATTTGCGGCTAGTGACTGAACAAGGTAACTTAAACAACAAAGGTAATAAATTATGGGGGATCTGGGTATCAAGTGTTGTTTAATGTGAATCACCTTGACAAGCGTCATCAGGAAGCAGTAAATTTTTTAAAAATAAAATACAAATGTCAAATACTTAACTTTATCCTTTCATCATAAGCGCACCCATGAAAAAGTTATACTTTCTAACTGCAACTAGTCTGATTACAACTGTTGGACTGTTTTTTTGTTCAGTACAATCCGCTTATGCTTTGATTTGGGACTGGAATTATTATGGTAGCAATATAACGGCAAGTGGTACTTTCATTACTGAGGATACTCCAGACAATTTAGGTTATTACCTGATTACTGGAATTACGGGTCAACGAAATGGTGAAAAAATTACGGGTCTTTTTCCTGCCGGATTACCAATACCAGGAAACGAACCTTTTAATGTAGACAATTTGATTAGCCTTAATCCGCAACAATTAACTGGTGATGGTTTCGGTTACTCCACCGTTGGGGGAAATTTTGTGAGTCCATATTTTGCTAGTTTTTTGCCCACTCCGGGTTATTTAGAAGTTTTTTCTGCGCCGCCATTAGTCCCAGGTTTTGAAAATTTTGGCCCCGAAGATAGCGAACTTCCCATTAAATTTTCAGCAACCATCCAAAGTGTTCCCGAAAGTTCTTCAGGAATACCCCTTCGATGAGCAAATCCTATTTTTCTAGAGGTTCTCCTGCTGCTTTCCAACCTTGAATACTAGGAGGAAAACCGGAAACATTGTGATATCCCAACATTTTTAAAGACATAACTCCCATAGCAGTACGATACCCAGTTGTACAATAGAGAATTACAGGACGATTCTGGGGAATTTTATCCAGATTTTGAGTTAAAGTTCGCAAGGGAATATTAATCGCACCTGGGATATGACCAGAATTGAATTCTGATGGTTCTCGAACATCAACTAATAAAGCATTTTTGTTGTTGACAATACTTTTGAGTTTGTCTAGTTGCTGAATTGTGTAATAGTTATTAGGGATGGAAGTGAGGAAATTTGCGATCGCATCCTCTAAATCAACCTCCGCTCTCACGGTTTCCGAACTTAAAGAAGCCGCCATTACTGGCATAGAATTGATGAGCAAAGTCGGTAAAACCAAAAGTGATAATCCCAAGCATAATGCCAGTAAAAGTTTTCGCATATTTTGTTAATCAAAAATTGTAGATAATCAACAATCCTAAACTCGTTCCTTAGTCAAATTTTCTACCCAAGGTTTAGCACCTATATCACGTCGAATTCCTCGCCAAATTTCCGTTGCTGCTAATGCGCCATCTCCCGCAGCAATTATTACTTGATTTAACCCAACTTTTAAATCACCAATTGCGAAAATTCGGGGATGAGAAGTTCTACCTGTTTTATCGGTAACTATGTTGTTACCTTGCATTTCTAAAGGAATTCCTTGAAGATAAGTATTATGATAATGTGACCCCATTGCAATTAAACCAGTTTCTAGTTCAATAACTTTACCATCCACTAATTCTACTCCAGTCATTTGATGATTTTCTCCTAGAAAACGCTTCACAGGAGTTTCTATTAATGGATAACCTAAACTTTTTAATTGCGAGCGTACTTCTTCACTCACAGTAAATGCTCCATGAGTAAAAACTGTGATTTTGGGAGTAAACCAACTTAGACCAGTTATTATTTGAATGTTAGCTTCACTTCCCACAAACAAACCGCATTTTTTGTCAATCATTTCATAACCATCACAAATCATGCAGACGTGCAGATTATACCCAGCATATTCATAAACATTCTGCATATCATCTAACATGGGTAACTTATCAATAATGCCACTAGCAGCTATTAAGTATTTGGCTCGAAATACCGGATAACTACTATTTTGCCGACCAAATTTTATCTTGACTGCAAAAGTTTCTCCCTCGTCAATTACTTCTTCTACATAACCATTGAGCAAGTCACCTTCTAAAGAAAGAAAATGCTGTTTACCTTTTTGGAGTAAAACGCGACCTGGAGTATCTGGAGGTAAGCCTAAATAGTTGTGTAATTCCTGCATCCAAAAAGAGCGTGCTTTTCCTTTGTCTACGATCAGAGAGGAAAGGCGATAACGTTGTAGGTAAATACCAGCAGAAAGACCGCCAGCACCACCACCAACAATTATTGCATCGTAAATTTGGTTCTGTTTTTCAGGGAGATTGTTTTTGCTAATTTGCATAGTTTTTGGTTTAAGTAAGTTGATTGCAGTAAAGAAAACTCAGATGCTAGCTAAGTTTTTAATGAATTCTAGCCATTACTGCTGCGAATAATGGTAACAAAATAAATCCACACATTTCACCTTTAATTAGCCAGGATAATCTATTAACCTGAGCAATTTCTATGCTTGGTGGCTGGTTCATTTGAAAATTTTTAATCCATGTTAAAAAGGTGAAAGTTGGATAAAGGGAAAGTAAACTAACTATAATGAAAATGCCGATTTTAGCATAGAAAAATGGATTGCTTAAATAGTAATCTGTTCCTTTACCAAAATACATAACTCGCAATATTCCGGTGACAAGAATTATTGTGGCGGCTGCGCCGTAAGCGGCATCAGCAAAGGCAACTTTTTTAGCTTCATGAAGTGTCATTTCTTTTTTTAAGTTAAAGATTTCCACTGTAAGCGCAGCAAAAGCTAACATGAATCCCAAGTAATGAAGATAAGCAATAATCGAACTTGTCAACATAATTTTAAGGTAAATTATTACTCCGTTCAACAATGTTTTCTCTAGATACCCGACTTTTTAAAGAAATCGGGTATCTGGACTAATCTAATTGTCACTAACTATTAATTTGACATTCTTGACCGTGTTGATGTCGATGTTGATGTTGATGACTATGTTCATGTTCATGTTCATGTTCGCCACATTCAGCATCTTCTCTTACTAAAGAACCATTTAGATAAGCTGCGATCGCATTATCCAAATCAGTCTCTTTGGTAACAATTGCTTCAATTCCTTTACTCTCTAAACGACGCAATAATTTCTTACCCATTCCTCCACATATTAAAACTTGCACTTCATCTAAAGCATGAGATTCATCAGGAGAACTATTATGAAAGCATTGTTTTGGTGATAATTCTACCAGTTCCTTGTCGATAATTTCCGTACCGTTAATTTCGTAAACCCAAAATTTTTGGCAATGTCCGGCGTGTCCGGTAATAGATTTTTGGTTTTGACTAGATAGAGCGATTTTCACAATTTCTCCTTGCTTGATAAGCATTTTTGATTTGGTATTGGGTTAATTAAGATGTAAAATTACACACTTAACTAAATTAAGAAAAGGGGATTTTTAGGCACTTTTAATTTGGAAGTATCCTTGAGCAAATTCCGCCAAAGGACAATTAGGTTGATGTTTAAGTCCTAAAGCTTCTCTCTTTTCTAAATACTGTTGTTCTGTCCAACTTTCTTGAATTGCTAGTGTCAGTAAAGTCATTACTCCCGCTCGTAAACCTGACGCGCAGCGTGTGTAAATAGGCTGAGGTGCTGAACTAACAGCTTGCATAAAAGCGGGTAAAATGTCTGGGTTTAAATTTTGGCGATCGACTGGTAACTTAATCAAGTTAAACCCTAATTTTTCTACTTTTTCAACATTTAGTTGTTTTTCCTCTGAAGCCATACATAAATCAATTATGGTTCGATAACCTTTTTGAGCAATTTCGCTCAGTTCTTCAGGAGCAATATTATTACCAATGGCTAAAGATTCTGTGACCCTTTGAAACATTTGTTCTCTATTTTTGGCTAATTAATTTTTGATTCAATTGCAATTTTTGAGTTAATTAAACCCACCAAGGAGTTTCTCCAGTTCGAGGATCAATTTCTGTCCAAGGCGAGATCCAAATAGTGTTTTCTTGCACGGCAACATGAACTAATTTGAGTGGTAAAGGTGCAGGTCCACGCAATACAGAACCGTCAGCACTGTAACGAGAACCATGACAAGGACATTGAAATTGTTGATCCATTTCATTCCAAGGAAATGTACAACCTAAATGTGTACAATTATCGACAATTCCTATGTTGTCCAGTGTGCCGTCTTGTTTTACTGTTAAGTAAGTTGGTTCTCCAGCTAACCCTGCTACTAAGGCACGAGTTTCGGCTGGTTCGCTTAAAATTTGGCTGGCAGGAATGGGATTTCCTATTACGTCTTTGGCAATAATTGCTCCTCCTGCGTTACTTTCTGCTGGAGGGATAAAATATTTTGCTACTGGATAAAGTGCGGCTCCAGCAGTGGTGGCAATGACGCTACCAGTCAAAAAGTTGAGCAGTTGCCGACGCGACATGGAGGGATTATCTATGGGAAAACTATTGTCCATAATTCTGTTCCTTAATTGATAGTAATTACTCGCTTCTCAGTGAAGATTATTGAGATTTGCAAGTGTTAATTCCTAACAGGCGGTAAATTCCACAAAAACCGATCGCAGCACTTAAAATTAACAAAGTTGCGGCAATATCAAATCCAATTCCTAAAGTCGTTCCTTGATAAACACTCAAACCCCTGTAAAGCAGAATTGCTGCTAAAAGGAAGCGAATGATTCGATCTATGCTTCCAACATTCCTAAACATGATGATTCCTAATTTCAATTAACAGTTAAATTCCCTAATTATTGGCATTCTGAAAGTTTCTACTGCTATGGCTTTTTTACCGCCTAGCGTGTTTCCAGGTTGCACAGAGAATTTACACTTGTTAACAAGTATATGACTAAATAGTTAAGTAGTCAAGAAAAAAGCGACGGTTTTTCCTTCTTAACCGATCGCAACCGCATACAACACACTACCCTCAGTCCCTAGAAACGCTTGCACTTCATCGTCAAAGAACGCACCAATACCGCTACAAGCCAATCCGACATAAGTTGCTTTCAGATAAACTCGTTGTCCCAGTAAGCCAGCCAGTTGCAAGGCTGTGCGATAATTCTGGCAGTCACTGACAAAAAAGAATAAAACAGCACAATCTCGCCCAATTGCCTGATTAACGCAAAGGTAGCCCATTTTATCGCGAAAATTCCCGACTTTCAAGCATTTTTCTTGGTAATAAACCCCAGGTTCTATTCCTGCTACATTTTGAACAATGGCGTAAATTTCGATCGCTTCGTAACTTTGAGTAGCAATTGGTTGAAGTAACGATTCCCAAACTTCCAGAAATGCTTCTTGGGTAATTTGTGATTGGTGAAAACGTCTTGCAGAACGGCGTTTTTTAATTGCTTGCAGATAGCTTGCTCGATCAACAGAAAACTGAGGTTGGATAATTTCTTGCGTGTTTTTTGTTGGCGAAAGGGTAGCTTTGTAACCTGCTTCAACAAAGTGATTTGGTTCAAAATAATCTGTACCGGAAACAAAGGGAATTGGCGATCGCAATCTCCGAACCGCTTTTTCTTTCACATCTCCTACAATGATGGCAGATGTGATAAATTCCTTATTTTCTAATCCTAAATCATCATTGAGAGCTAACCGATCGAAATCAAATAAAATCTGGGTTTCGAGATTGTGTGTATAAGCAGAAGCTTCGATCGCACCTAGATGATGACCACTATCCAAAAAACAATAACGTAAACTGCGATTTTTGTACTTCCAACTCGAACGGAAATACACACAACTAATCAGTAAAATATATCCTTTAACCAGGCGATTATCAAATAAATAACCTTCCAATCCATCATCTATCAATTCATAAATTAAAGTCAGAGATTGAGTTTTCACTTCCAGATGATAAATTCCCTCAATAATCCCCTTAATTCCGCGAATTTGTACATAAATTTCGGTTGGATAAAGCGCACCAGCCGAGGGATTTACCCGTAAGGAATAGATACCCTCGCGATACATTTTTTGCCAAGTAATCGCACTGGTAAAATGTAAAAACGAATGGCTAGGATTTTCCAGATCTAAGGGAAACCTGCGAAAGAATTTAGGATAACTTTTGAATGCAGCGGGTTGAGTTGAAGAATCGACATAATTGGGATCGATTTGCACCGAAAGAAACGAAAGTTTTGTCGCTTCGTGATATTCATTTTTGATTATCTTAGGCAGCATTTTTCAAAATCCTTAAAATTTGCATATTCGCTGCAAAGTCGATCGCCAAAAAATCATCCAAATTTTTCAACTGAGCATTTGCACCTGCTGCTAAAAGAGCATTAACAACTTCTGCCTTACCTGCGGAAGCTGCATACATTAATACTGTTGCACCGTTATCATTTTGGTTGTTAATATCAATTTTGGCTTCGATAAGTAAACTCATTAAATCCAAACGATCGCGAAAACAAGCAAACCATAAAGCATTATTTCCGTCATGATTTCTAATGTTAACATCTGCTCCGGCATTAATTAGCGATCGCACAACATTTAGTTCACCTAATTGAGTCGCTTTCATCAAAGCCGTATCGCCATTATTTCCCCGTTTATCTAAATTTGTTGACTCAAAATCGTTCGCTAACAACCATTGATTCATGTCTACTAATGAAAGTGCTACCACAATTTTTTCCTCCCTGTTAAAATTTAAAGATACTCGTCTAACTCTACTTCCAAAATACAATCAGAAGTTGGTTTAGCAACACAAGTCAATACATATCCATCAGCAATTTGTTGCTCACTTAAGAAAATTTGTTCATCTTGTTCAACTGTTCCTGAAATAATTTTGCCTTGACACATTGCACAAGCACCGACTACACATTCAAAAGGAATTTTGATGCCAAATTCAGCAGCTTGATCGAGAATGTATTCATTTTCAGATACATCAATTGTTTGCGAAAACCCTCGGCTTTGATTAATTAAAGTTACCTTGTAAGTTGCCATACTTTCCTCCTATAAATTGCTTACTAATTTACACAAGCATTTAACTGAGGATTAATAGCTAGATTAACTAAGGTTTTAGTCACATCTAATGGTAAATTAGGTTGAGTCCAAGTAACAGTCCAGCGATCGCCAGATCCCATAAACTGCATATCATTATCTACCCCAGGACGACCCAAAATATCAATCATTAATCTTGCCAAAACACATTGACTTTTGACTGAATCGATCGCTACTATTGTCATTACTGTATCCGTATCTTCGATCAATTCTTGCTCTATAGACTCCACATTCATTTATCTTTGAACTCCTGCAAACCGATTATTTAACTGAGAAGCTTCATCCCACGAAGGCGATCGATAATCTCCATTAACCGCCCGATCGACATATCCAACTAAATCGGGTAACTCCTCACCCCTAATCTCTCCATTAATAAACATTTTTAATTTTTCTTCCCAACCATTTGGGTATTCTCTAATGATGGGATGCTTAACAAAAATTGGTTGATATTCCGGTTTATCAATATCAACAATAATATCCAGATAAAGAACAGCCAAAGGACGCACAAAAATTCCCGTAGCAGCAATCCCAAAATCAGCATCAATTTCCTTTTGTTTTAGCACCACCACAAAATGTCCAAAAGGGGGAATCTTATAAGGTAATTGACTCCTATTTTCTACAGGTTTTACCTCAATGTTATATCCCTTAGTTAAACCATCTGCCAAAGTCATGCCATCATAAAGTTGATCGGGATGCGGTACATAAATTGTAAATTGATGCAAATCTAACCAGGGATTTTGCGAAGGTTCATCACTCTCATCTTTCCAAGCATTGTAATGCTTTCGCATCTCCTGACCAACATAACTTTCCTGATTACAAATATTGATCAACGAGATGTTGAGAACCTGCTGATCGAACTGAGTAGCCCCTAAAATTTTTATCATTAGACAGCCCTGTTTTAGTAATTTTTGTAATTATTTATGCGATCGCAAAGCGTAGCATTAGCTCGCCTTCTGCAACCTTAAAACAAATTACCTTTCATCATTAGAAAGGAATCAACGCAACTATTCCGTACTTTTGAATACTGAAATACAAGGAAAATAACTTTTTTATTTGTATTAAAATAAAGAAATATTATAAAATGTGTATAATTTTGACATACTTGTTACCCAGATCCCCGACAACTTCTGCGAAGTCAGGGATCTAGATTCAAGAACTAACTTTTTCCTTTTTAGCCAAAGTAGCTTTTGTAGTCGTCAAATCCTCATTGTATGATTTGGCGTGATGGAAGTAACTATCCGGTTCATTTTCAATAATTATTCCGTTAACTACCATCCCCAAAACATTCTGAGCCGACTGAACTAAAAATCCTTTAGAAGCAGATGCACTAACAGTATCCACCACACTAGGACGCGCTACCAACAGCATACCATCAGCCATTTTGCCTAAAGTCAACGCATCAGCCACAAGTACCAGAGGTGGTGTATCGATGATGACGAAATTATAAGTCGCAGAGAAATCTTCAATTAATGAAGCCATCCGCTTAGAATCAAGCAAAGCTAAAGGATTAGGAGGTATGACTCCAGAGGGAAGCACATCTAAGTTAGTCATCACCTCTTTCACCGCTGAATTTACATCAGCTTGACCCACAATTACATCACTGAGTCCAGCTGCATTAGTTAAGTTCCAAATATGATGTTGTATCGGGTGGTGCATATCCGCATCGATTAACAGCACTTTCCGTCCCAACTGAGACATAGCTACAGCTAAATTAGCCGAAACAGTTGACTTACCTTCCTTAGAAACAGAACTTGTGACTACGATAACTTTTAATTCGCGATCGGGACTAAGAAACTTTAAGTTAGCCTGAAGCATTCTGTAAGTTTCACTAATAATCGAATGAGGAGCATCTTTAACCGGAAGTTTAACCGTCTCATCTTGCTTCCTCATGGGAATTGGAAATACCAGTCTCTTCTTCCAAGAAGGAATCATTCCCAACACAGTGTAGTTGAATATATGCCGTAACTCTTTAGCTGTTTTTAAAGTTGGATCTGCTAAATCTACTAAGAACGCTATCACTACATACACCATAACTCCCGCTGCAAATCCCCCGATTAAAAACAATTTTTTCTTGCTATCAGCGGGCTTTCCGGGAATAATTGCATCCTCAATTATCATGGCATTCCCAACATTTTGATTTTCAGCAATCTGTGCTTCTTGGTAATTTTTTAAAAGTAGCTGGTAACTAGTTTGTGCCGCTTCCACTTGCCGTTCTAAATCCCGGGATTTTTCTTGTAATTTCGGTAAAAGATTAGCTCTGTTTCTGTAAATTTGCTTGGTACGATTTAGAGCCCCTATTTGCTTAATTAAACCTAAACGTTGCCCTTGATAACTCACCAAGTCTGTTGCTATTTTTTCTTTCAATTCACTTGTTTGTAAATTGCCATTTGGCAGTTGTGTTCTGGTACCAAGAGACTGTCCTATCTGACCTTGCAAAAATGCTTTGAGTCCATCCCGCTTATCTTCTAAGTTTCTAATTACGGGGTGTGTTGCTGTAAAACGAGTACGTTCTAATATCAGTTGAGCTTCCACTCTTTGTAATTCTTGAAGCGAACTCTCAATTACTTTGGACTGATTCACACTGCTCAAATCAATCACTTTTTCTGGACTCATATTGAGCTTTTGCTGGATTTCGGCAACTCTAGCTGTTGTATCTGCCAGTTGAGCTTCAGTAGTAGCAAGTTGTCTATCTATGCCAGTGATTACATCAACAGCCATGACAGCTTCTTGTTCTAGAGCTACAATGTTGTTTTTTTCTTTGAAAGTACGTAAGGCTGCTTCAGCTTGCCGAACATTAGCTTGAACTGTTGGTAACTCTTTACTAATAAATTCTCTAGCCGCTGCTGCTTCAGCCCGGTTTTTTAATATATTGTCTTCTATGTAAAGACGCATCAGTTTGTTCACAACATCAGCGGCTTCCTGGGCACTTTTAGCTTTATAGCTAATCTGCAAAACATCTGTCCCTTTGATTCCTTTTACAGTAAGTCCTGAAAAGAAAGCTTCCGGTTCTATTAAATTGCCTTTCTTATCTCTAAGGTTTAATGCTTCTATAGTTTTTGTGACAATTGGCAGCGAAGTGACTACCTGCGCTTGTGTATCTACGGGAGTGTTCATCATATTTAGGGTTTCCAACTGCCCTAATTTTTCTCCCGCTTCGGTGATCAGAGAAGAAGAAGTGTTTTTCTTTTGAAAAAGTAATTTTCCTTGGGCTTCATAAGTAGGCGTTTTTCTCATTGCAGATAAGGTAGCTAGTGTAAAAATAGCTAAGAATGCTACTGCACCAGGAAGCCAACGCCGTTTGAGGATCAGGCCAAACTTTTGGAAATCTATGTCTTCGCTGTAGTCTTTAGGATTCATAGGATTTTACTCTCAGAAAGGGTTGAAAAATTTTCTACAATACGGGTTGTTTTTAATGTGAACTTAAGAAAAGATATGGTAGTTTTTTTTACATAAATTTAAGTTATTACTTAGGAAAATTTAGGTATTTTTTCACATTTAATCAGATTACAATTTTGACTCACCTGAAAATGTTCGATCGTGTCTTTCATAACTTTAACTAAATGAAATGGCAAGGAACTAGTTATAAATACTGAAAGTGTAACTCCGTAAATATACGGGGGTATTCATTTGGCTCATACCTATATAGTACCCAAACAGGTAAAGGAATAATCAAATAGTGTATCTTAAGTGGGGTAGAGTATTCAATTATGATAGACAAAGTATCTAAATTGAGGATATTTATAGTAATTGTATCAGTGTTCGCTGCCTGATTTAGTCGGTTAAAATAGTGGCTGGTTCTTTCTTTGAGTAACGGTGACTTGAGAACCGATGCCACAAAAGTAAAAAGCTTGAAGTTGGTAGAGCATGAAAGATAACTGTTTAGTTAGTATTGCGATTAATAACTATAACTATGGGCGGTTTATAAACCAAGCGATCGATAGTTCTTTAAACCAAAGCTACCCCAATGTTGAAGTAATTGTTGTAGATGATGGTTCCACTGATAATTCACGGGAAATTATTGCTAGTTACGGCGATAAAATTGTTCCAGTGTTCAAGGAAAATGGTGGACAGGCTTCGGCTTTTAATGCTGGTTTCGCCGCGAGTCGAGGGGAAATTATTTGTTTTTTGGATGCAGATGATGTCTGTTTACCCCAAAAAGCGGTTGAGGTAGTTAAAGCATTTGGCGATCGCACAGACTTAGAATGGTGTTTTCATCCCTTAAAATGGGTGGATGGCGAAGCAAAACCGTCAATAGAAAGAGGTTTTTCTTACCCACCTGCGGGGGAATATGATTTAAGAGAACATATTAAAGCAGGTAAACTGAGGGATAAATTACCAGTTCTTCCTTCTACTTCTGGTTTATGCTTTAGACGATCGCTATTACAAAAAATTCTCCCCATGCCAGAAGCCAAAAGAATTGGTTTGAACGATGGTTATTTGGAATTTACTGCGATCGCACTAAGCAAAGGATTACTCCTAGATCGAGAATTGACACTTTACCGCGTCCACGGTTCCAATGCCTATAGCATGAGGAAAGATAATCGCCTAGTCGCCGCTAGAATACTTACCCTTACTGCCTATTGGATGCGAGTAAAATATCCATTTTTATCTAAATTTACCAACAATATATTTGCCGCTGCTTTGGGTGCATTTTGGCATAGTGGAGGTGTGGAACCTGAATATCAAGAATTTGTGAAAAAATACTTCAGTTTCCTAACACCAAGAGAAAAAATAGAAATTAACGCCAGGGCTATTTACAATCGTCTAAAACCGTGAACCCAAAACTCGAAAAAGCATTAGCAATTTTTGGTATGCTCGTTTTCTCCGGCGTAATTGGCATGGTCAGCTACGGTCGGGGCTCCGACGGAGCGGGGGGTGCAGGTGGCAGCAACCCATTTGACAAAATCATGGTGTTGTTCCGATATGCCTATTATGCCTATACCCTTTTTATGCTGACGGTACGGCTGAAAACAGTGGTTCGTCCAGCTTTAAGGGATGTACTAATCTGGGGCTTGATGGGAGTAATTTTTATGTCCCATCTTTGGTCTGATTTCCCAAACATATCAGAAAAAAATGGTCAGCTAACTGTACTCACAACCCTATTCGGGTTATACATCGCTTCCCGCTACAGCATGAAAGAGCAAATGAACATATTGCAGTGGACATTCGGTATATCCGTAGTGTTCAGCTTGTTGTATAGTGGGGCGCTTCCTAATTATGGAATTGAACAAGGAACCCATAAAGGCGCTTGGCGTGGTCCGTTACTCCACAAAAATCACTTCGCTCGCTTTATGGCTATATCTACAGTACCTCTGTTATTTGCAGCCTTGAAAGCCAAGAAACATCGGAGAATTATGTGGGGTATTTTTATCCTTTCGGTTCTTCTGGTTCAGCTGAGTACTTCCAAAACTGGTCTCCTAGTTTTTTTAACCTTAATGCTGCTTGTACCTCTGTGTAAAGCTTTGCAATCAACCAAATCAATAGTTGTTCCCTTTTTGATTATCATCGTTTTAATAGGTGCCAGCTCAGCTACATGGTTAGTAAGTAATTGGGAGCCTTTCCTATACGGTCTTGGTAAAGATCCTACTCTCACAGGACGGACATATATTTGGGAATTTGTCATCGATAAAATTAAAGAGCGTCCTTGGCTAGGCTTTGGTTATGAAGCATTTTGGCAACCAGGAGGAGAAGGAGAAAATGTGAAATTTTATATTTTATTAGTGTTATCTCAAGCTCACAATGGCTATTTAGATGTAGCAGTTCATTTAGGATTAATTGGGTTTGCATTTTGGTTTGGCAGTTTGATACTTTGCTTTTTCAGAGCACTAATTTGGGCAAGAGTTGGCGGAGAAATAGAAGACTTATGGCCCTTATTGTATGTAATATTTCTAATAGTGTACAATAACACTGAGTCTACTATTGTAGAAACTAATTCTTTGTTTTGGATATTATATGTAGCAGCAAGCTTTTCTATGAAGCGAATTCGGGCAGTAATACCTGGTGCTTGGCAAGTAGAAACAGAGAATAAAAAGTTAGTTTAAATTTTCCAATAAGCTCTCATAATATGCTTAATTAATTGTTATTTGGACTAAAAAAATGCCGGATATAACTCTTTTTATGGCAGGTCTTGGTGGTGGTGGAGCAGAAAGGGTAATGCTCTACTTAGCTCGTGGTTTTGTAGAGAAAGGTCTAAGCGTAGATTTGGTTTTAGTTAAAACAGATGGCCCTTCCATATCTTTAATTCCACCTCAAGTCCGAGTAATAAACTTTAACACCAGGCGATTGCTGCGAAGTTTCCCCGCTTTGATAAGTTACTTGCGAAAAAATCAGCCCAAAGCTTTACTTTCAGCAATGGAAGATATCAATGTGGTGGCACTTTTATGTCGGCGTTTAGCGGGAGTATCAACGCGAGTTGTGGTAAGCGTACACAACACACTTTCAGTAGAATCAAAAACATCAACTCAGATTAAAAAGCGACTTGCACCTTATTTGGCAAGGTTATTTTATCCTTTAGCTGATAATGTGGTTGCGGTGTCTCAAGGGTCAGCTGTTGATTTAATAAATCTAGGTTTGGCGAAAGAAAGCGTCAAAGTAATTTATAATCCAGTGGTAACGCCAGAATTACTCAAAAAAGCTGCCGAACCTTTGACACATCCTTGGTTTTTACCAGGAGAACCCCCAGTAATTTTAGCTGTAGGACGTTTGGATAAGCAAAAGGATTTTCCGACTTTAATTCGTGCTTTTGCTAAAGTTAAACAACAACGTCCAGCAAGATTAATGATATTAGGTGAAGGTCAAGATAGAGAGCTTTTGTCAGCTTTGGTGCAGGAATTAGGTTTAGAAAAAGATGTGGCTTTACCTGGGTTTGTCGATAATCCTTTTGCATATATGAAGCGATCGGCATTGTTTGTCCTTTCCTCATTATACGAAGGATTGCCTACGGTGTTAATTGAAGCGATCGCAGTAGGAACTCCAGTAGTATCCACCGATTGCAAAAGTGGCCCAGCAGAAATTTTAGAAAATGGACTCTACGGAAAGCTAGCGCCTGTGGGAGATATTCCAGCTATGGCAGAAGCAATTATTCACACTTTAGACAACCCCTTGGATGCACCATTGTTAAAACAAAAAGCCGAAGAATTTTTATTAGAAAAAGCTGTATCGCAGTATCTCACACTATTGCAAGTTGACTAGGAGTTGAAAAATATGGAAATCAAAAAACTTTTGGTAACAGGTGATGCAATTTTTATCAATCGCTATCAAAACTTATTTAAAAGTATGTCTCCTTATTTGGAGCAGGTAGATTACTTAGCTTTAGGGAGTTTAGAACAAAATAGACAAAGACAAAAAATTAAACAGCTTTTACCTAAGTTTCTCCTGAAACCTGCGGAAAAATTATTCCGTAAAAATCAGCAAACATTTATTAAAAAATCCTTAGAAACAGAAGAAAAAATTAGAGGATTAACATACACTCCCGACTTAGTTTTTCATATATTTGCCCTTTATTGTCCATTTTGGGAAAAATTCGATATTCCTTACGTTATGTTCTTGGATTATAATATGGCATTAGCGGCAAAAAATTGGTCTGATTGGTCTCCTTTTAGTAACCAAAAAGAACTTGATTTTTGGCTGGATTGCGAACGTCAGGCTTATGGAAAAGCGCATCATCTTTTCCCCAAGAGCAATATAGTAAAAAAATCCTTGATTGAAGATTATGGAATACCAGCCCAAAAAATCACAGTAGTAGGTGCTTCTGGCAATTTTCCTGAACTATATCAAGGAGAAAAAAGCTTTGGTAGTAAACAAATTTTGTTTAATGGTTCTGATTTTGAAAGAAAGGGTGGAGATTTACTTGTAGCTGCTTTTAAGCAGGTAAAGCAAGTAATTCCCGATGCTAGATTAGTGATAATTGGCAAAAATTTATCTATCAACCAGAATGGAGTTGAAAATCCAGGAATTATTCGATCGACTGCCCAAATGCAAGAGTTATTTCTCAAATCAGATTTAGTAGTTGCGCCTGCTTATTGCGATCCTTTTCCGGTATTTTTGATGGAGGCGATGAATTACGGAGTTCCTTGTATTGTTAGCGATAAAGATGGAATGCCGGAAATAGTAGATAATGATGTAAATGGTGTGGTTATTCACGATCCAACACCGCAAATTTTAGCCGATCGCATCATCAGTTTACTTAGCAATCCTGCTTTATTAAATCAAATGTCTGGACAAGCAAGAGACAAGATGAAAAATAAATTGAACTGGGATAAGATAGCCGCTAATATTATCCAAGTTTTATCAGATAATTAAATCATGGCATAAATTATCCAATTAATTAATAGGAGTTTAGATATTATGGCAACTAGCACCAGCGAATTGTTCAGTAAAACCTCTTTTTGTACCTGTTCCTATCTTAGTTCTGTAAGTAACTACCGCGCTTCCTTAGTGCGTAATGCTATAAAAACTTGGGATCAATTTCTCGAACTTCCGTTTCAGGACAAAATATTTTTAGATGATGGCAGTCCTGATGTTAATGGAATCAGATTGCTCAAACAAACTAGTATTATTAATAAATTTGACGAAATTAAATATAATACTTTAGTTCATGCACCCCACAGTAATTTCGGGATTATTAATAGTATGGTTATTTGTCAGGGTGACTATATTCTCCATCTTGACGATGATATCAAAGTAACTACTTCTTATGAAAATTGCTTTAAATTTATAGAACGGAGTCTGGAGGCACTGGAAAAAGATGAAAGTCTTCTTGGCATAAATCTTCTCACTATGCCACAGGAATTCGATCGCAACTGGTTTCCCGGAAATGATTACCCCGGAAGCGATATTTTTGCTCATCCCAAGAAATACTTTGGCACAGCTGCTTGCTTGATCAAAAGAAAGCTTTTAGAAAGAGTGAGCTTAGAAGATATTATTAATTGGGGCGCACAACAACCAAACACTTGGGAAGTATTAGTTTCTGACGATCCTGCCTCTTTTCTGGTTAGTAAGGTAGAAACTCCCTTTGGATTAGATTTAGATGCTTGGGTGTATCAAAGTGTCAGCAATAAAAGTTGGCGGGGAATTAAGAAGCGGATTAAGTACAATGTAAGCAAATACTTCCCATTTCTTAAATAACTAACATAAATATCCCCGATTTCTTGAAGAAGTCGGGGGTCTCGCTTTTTGCTTTAGCTTAGGAACGTTTTAAAGCGTTTTTTAAGCTAAAATAGCTTTTTTTAACCAACGATTTACCCAAGAGTTTAGCTTTACTAGTGGCAGATAGACTTTTAATATTCAAATAGGGACTATTAAAGAATTGACTGACAGCTTGTAGAGGAGAATCAGACGCATAACTGCATACTTCCCACCAGTAACCTGCTAAAACCCGAAGAAAAGTTGGTTGAGGATATACTTTAGCAATTTTATTTGCGGACAAAAGTTTATCTAACCATTTGTTAGCTTCTAGAACGAAATCTCGATCTTTTTTTAGTTCCAAATTTCCTAAGCGGCGATGAACTAGCATTTCTTGTTCAGTTGGCTGTAAATTCAAAGCTTGGAAGTTTCTTTTATCTATCTCGTAGAAATAGTAATATTTTTGTGACATTAGTTCTTCATCGGACAAGTTTTTGCCATACTTGCGCCATCTGTAGTAAACGAGAACTTCCGGGATATTTGCAACTTGAAAATGTCTAGCACCTCTACAGTATAAATCCCAATCTTGGGCACGTTTCAGTTCAACTGAATATCTCAAGGAATACTCGTTTAAATATTTCCGGCGAATAATCGTTGAGGGGTGACATAAAACTGCTTCAAATAAAGTCCGACAGTGAACAATATCCGGTTGTACAGCGCATCGCCACAATTCTCCTGCAACTTCGCCAATTGTTTTTACCCAACTACCACAAATACCAACTTCAGGATGAGAATCCATGTAAGCAATTTGTTTGGCAAATCTTTCCGGTAAATTAATGTCGTCGGAGTCTATGGTAATCATATAGTCGCCGCAAGCCAGATCGATTCCCCGATTCCGACTGTAACTAGTACCACTATTCTTGTCATTTAAGAATAATTTAATTCTGGGATCTTTGTAGGATTTAATAATTTCCACACTGCGATCGCTTGAACCATCATCGATAATAATAAACTCAAAATCTGAAAAGGTTTGGTTTAATACGCTGTCGATCGTTTCTTTTAAGTATTCTTCTCTGTTATAAACAGGCATGATGGCACTAGCACGAGGATTTTGGGAAGACATAGTATTTCCTTGAATTTAATAATTTACTCCGGTTTTTATCGAAAGTTTCATCGCTTTCCTAACTTTGCGAACCAACTTTTTCTGGTAAATATTTAGGTCTCTTTCTATATCTTCTAATTTTAACAAAGCTTCTGCGGGCAATCCAGTTAAACCTTGTACTTCCTGCATACACTTGCGACGGCAAAAATTCATTGGTTCTGAGTAAACTTGCGAATTGTACAAGGTTGGTTTTGGCCCAGCCCAATGAATTACACAAGCATCATCTCCTTGAACTACTGGGCTTGTTTTATCAACGGGAAAGCGATTTCTTAATTCATCCATTTGAAATTTCGGCACAATCACTTGGTAACTTGATTGTCCCAATTTTAGTTTTCCTGCGTCGAAGTCACGGAAGATCATTAAATTCAAAAAACCTTGCTCACCAGGCCAAAATATATTAGGATTTTCCTCAACTAAATCCAACATATTAATGTATTCATCCAAATTAATAATATCTCGTTTGGCAAAGAACGTTCCTGTGCAAAAGTATTCACCAAGATGCTTTTGCCAGTGAAATTCGGGAAAATATTTCTCTACTTGTTGAGGTTTAAAGAAAAACTTGGAAAACTCTTCAAAGGAATCTTTGTAAAGGGGGCGATCGACAATCACATCAAAGTCTTTAAAATTCGCATATTTGAGCATATTTCCCCAAACAATAGTGTCCGCATCAAGGAACAGGAAATTACTCCAGGGACTTTCCCAAAAGGCAACCATTTTAGTTAATCCCCAACCAAAACTTCTCTCGCGGAGAACTTTGTTTTTAACATTTAAATGATTAATAACTTTTACACCATAAGCTTTTTCCAATTCTTTAGCTGAAAATTCACCGTCAATAATCAGGCAAATTGGCACATCGCCTAAAAAATGTCTGATACTACCGCAACAACCTTTAGCATAGTGATAATCTTGGTCGCAGCAGGCTATGATAATTCCGAAATCTTCCATAAAAACACTTCTCTGAATTCAAAGCTGTTTTCAAAATGTTGAGTGATACTCTGTTTATAATATTAATTCATCGGACTACCACAAATTTTTGAAATTGAAATAGTTGAAAGTTAATGCCCTAGTCATAATCCAACCAAGCTGACGTGCTGGGGGATAAACAAAACAGAGAACATAATCGGTAAAGGCGTAGGAAATAACCGTAGCGATCGCTGCACCATTTCCGCCATAAGCTGGAATCAGCCAAAAATTTAATCCAATATTCATTGCGGCACCGCAACAAGTAGTAATTAAAGCAAATGTAGTATAACCTTCTGCAATAATCCAAATACTTTTAGCCCAGCCAAAAAATCCAAATACTGCTGACCAAATGTAGATAGATAACATTGTACTAGCTGGTTCATATTCCTGACCGTATAACAAAACAATCAGCGGTTTCGACAAACCTACCATGACAATTGCTAGTCCGAAAGTAATCACTGCCATCATATTAAAAAGCTTTTGTAGTTTCTTATAATAAAGTGTCTGACTTTCTTCCCTAGCTTTGACAATTGAAGGAGTTACAGAACTGACAATTGCACTAGCAATAAAATACCAAAGTTCGGAAATTTTCGCTGCTACTGAGTACAAACCAACAGCCTTTTCGTTAAGTAATTGACCTAGCATAATTTGGTCAATCCGAACATAAACCATAATCGCGAAACCAGAAAGTATTAATGACCAACTTTCCTTCAGTAAAACTTTAGCACGTTGCCAACTTACACGCCATTCTAAAAAGGTTTGTCCTTTTGCTTTATAAGCGATCGTCAAACCTATAGCACCCAAGAGACTTTCCGCCACAACCGCCCAAGCAAAAGCCATCAAGGGTGCTTGGATTTGAATTAAAACAACTCTCAACAAAGTTGCTAGAAAAAAAGCTGTATTTTTAGCAATAACTGTATATTTTGATTTAACTTGTGCCTGAAACCACAATTCAATAGTATTAAAGGCATTAAAAATGGTCGCAACTGCCATAACAGCTGCCAAAACAGTAGTTAAATAACTATCGCGGTTAAAAGCAAAAACAGTTACAGTTGTAATCGCAACTGTAGCTATTCCACCAAAAATTCTTAATGCTAAAGCTGTACCCATTGTTTCGTCTTTACAATCGGGGTCGCGAACAATATCTCGCACAACTATTTGATCCAATCCCAAACTAGAAATAATGGTAAACAGCGCTACATAAGCACCCGCATAGTTAAACAGACCAAATTGTTGCGGTTGTAAATAACGGGCTACCCAAGCACCTACAATTAGTCCTGCACCCATGCGGAGAATGCGATCGCCAAATAGCCACCCTATATTACCAATAATCTTGCGTAATTCTGGGCTAATGTTTTGCGTTACAGAAGTCAATTTATTTAGCATAAGCTCCAATTTTAAAAAGTTTTTTTGGCTTTTACTTAAGTTCCATTAAAATTTGAACCACTAAGCAAAGAAATTTTGATTTCCTCACCTAGCCAGATGCACCATTACTTACTTTTGTTTTACTCCAATCTAATTCGTCAATTTTGACGCTGGATTACCATATCAATTTTAAGAGGGTTGTAGATAAAGTATTATGAGTGAAATTACGGAAACTTGCCTAAAATTTAATCTTTTATTCACCGGAAATACTGAAGACCATTGCTTGAACAATAGAGATAATTAGGATAGTTTTATCCCCCATCATCCTTCCCTTAAAGCGTCTAAGCTTTCAATCACAATAATTTTTGGGAAATTATGAGCATACCTAAACTAATTCAAATTTTGAAAAATGTCACTATAAATCAAACTCTACTTCCTCCTGTCGCTACATCCCCCAGCCCATCAGCCATCATAAATTTAAAGCAAAACAGTATAATCTCTTGGACTGTAACCCTTGGTTTCATAGGGATTTTAGCTGGCTGCGGCAATGATAGCCAACCAAGTGAAACCATTATACCTATTACACCTGTTAGTGCAATGCCCTCTAGCGTTGGCGAAAATGGATATCGCTGGGCTAACGTATCCATAGGAGGAGGTAGCTTTGTTACAGGTATTTATATCCATCCAAAACAAAAAGATCTGGTTTATATTAGAACTGACATAGGTGGATTTTATCGCTGGAATGCAGCTAATAAAAGTTGGATTCCTTTAACTGATAGCTTTACCCAAGCGCAACAAACTTACTATGGTGGAGAAGCACTAGCTTTCGATCCAAATAACCCAAATATTGTTTATATAGCAGCCGGAAAATACTCAGCTTGGCAACCTAAAGGATCTGTTTTTAAATCTAGCGATCGCGGTCAAACTTGGCAAAAGTTAAACTTAGATTTAGGAATGGATAGTAACGACGATTATCGTTGGGCAGGAATGAGATTAGCAGTCAATCCCCATAACTCTAACATCATCTTTTTTGGTTCCCGACATGATGGTTTATGGAAATCTCAAGACGCAGGTAAAACATGGGCTAGAGTTACTTCCTTGTCCGCAAAACTTACCCCCAAAATAGGCGTTTTAGGTATTCTGTTTGACAAGCAAAAGCCAGGTTTAATCTACGCTAATGTCTTTGGAGATGGGATTTATCAATCTACTGATACAGGTGTAACTTGGAGCAAAATTGAAGGCAGTCCAAATCAGCCGCAACGAATGGCAATTAATAATAACGGCATTCTCTACGTTACTGCCAAGTCTGGAGTTAGCAAGTATGGTAACGGAGTTTGGACTAATATTACTCCTTCTGGCAAAGAAACATTCTTTAATGCTTTAGCTATTAACCCGAAAAATCCCAATGAAATCATCGTAGCTAGCGGTCAATCAGTCAAAACCAAAATTTATCAAAGTTCTGATGGAGGGAAAAGTTGGACAGAAAAAAAAGCATCGCTACAACAGACAGTTCCTTGGTGGTACGATCCGACCCATCCGATGTTTTCTATTTGGACATCTGCGATCGAATTTGACCCCCATCTTCCCGGAAAAGTTTGGCTAACAGATGGATTTGGCATTTGGCAAACCAACAACATCAACACCAATCCAGTTGTCTGGACAAACTACGAACAAGGACACGAAGAAGTAGTTTCTTTTGCTTTAGCTGCACCTGCAAAAGGCCCCGTTTTATTAAGTGCGCTAGCTGATGTCGTCGGTTTTTATCACGACAAAGGACTAAACAACTATCCCTCAGAAAGATTTCATGGCACACCCGAATGGCGCGATACCTTGGGTTTAGCTTACTCACAAAACAATCCCCAACGGGTAGTCCGCGTCGGTGGTGCCAGATGGAACTCCACTTACACAGGCGCAACTTCCACCGATGGCGGTAGAACCTGGAAAACTTTTCCCTCATTCCCAGCAAACACAATGCCTTTGCGGGTAGCTGTTTCTGCAACAAATCCCAATCTCTTTATAATTATCACCAGCAAAGCCCAACCTCTACGCACAACAGATGGCGGCGCATCTTGGAGTAAAGTTTCGGGACTACCCGATGGTCCCGGAGGGCCTTGGTTTTGGAATCACCCTTTAGCCGCAGACAAAGTAGATGGCAATACCTTTTACTATTACAGGGAAGGCAAAACTTACCGCACTACTGATGGGGGTTCATCGTTCACTTTGGTTAACTCATCTCTTCCCCACAGTCAGTGGAATAGTTATGCAATTAAAACAGTTCCCGGTTTTAAAAACGAAGTGTGGGTTAGTTTAGATAAAAACGGTTTGTTCCGTTCTACAGATGGCGGTACTACCTTTACAAAATTACCTTCTGTAGAAAGAGCTTCTTTATTTGCTTTTGGTAAAGCACCCCAAGGCAGCACTACTCCTGCCCTTTATTTATACGGAAAGGTTACGGGCATCGGAGATGGCATTTTCCGTTCTTTGGATCGAGGACAAACTTGGGTCAGCATTGGTTCGCCAGAAAATCCGATCGGTAATGAACCAAATACAATGGAAGCGAGTTGGCAGCAATTTGGATTAGTCTTTATAGGGACAAACGGTCGAGGAATTTTTTACGGAATTCCGTTCTAAAAAATTCTCGAACAGAATTGTGTCTCTTTGGAGGCTAGTTGAGCTTGAGCCAATCTTTTTTTCCTAGTTTCAGTTTTTGAAGATGGTATTGGTGACAATAAGGGTGAGATCAGTGATTCTACTGTCATGAGAATTACGGAAGCTGCCAGAACTATCAAGCCAGCAGAGGTAAAAATTAGCATTACTGGCAAAGAAGTCAGTCTTTGTATAGATGATTTCACGGCTACTCTGGGTATTTTGGTAAATTTCTTTGATAACTATGCTAATAGATTCGATTTAACCTTGTCAACAGCGATCGCGTTGTACTTAAGCATACTATTCCGCTTAAGCCTAAGATTTTACTGATGTCAAACTGTTTTCTTTAAGTAAGACTACTGAGTAATGTGGCATTACATTTATTTTTTCGGGTAGTAACTTAAATTTATAACTTCAAAGAATATTTCTTAAAAACTTTATACTACGATGATAAATAAAAAAACAATTTAACCTGGCGGACAAATTAAAATCACCAGCTAAAGATTTGCAGAAACAAAGTTGGGTAGGTACTTACGAAGATCAGTAGAAATGGCGATGACAAGCAGATAGAGTTATTTGAGAAAATATAAATGAGAAGTTATTTTAGAGATTTTATTAATCATGAGTAAACCAATTTTAACTATTTTTTATCAGTTCAACCCTTGGCACAGTAGCATCGGGGGAATACAGACTGTTATTAAAAATTTTGTTAAGTATGCTCCTGATGAATTTGAAGTCAGGCTGGTCGGGACAACAAGCGAGCAGCATCAGCCTTTAGGTGCATGGCAAGAGGCTGAGTTCGCAGGTAAATTAATTAAGTTTATGCCTGTACTTTATTTAGAAAATGATGATGTGAGAAAGCTGGTACCAACTACAATTAAATATACGGCTGCTCTTTTTGGTCGTCAGTTGGCTTCTGACTTTATGCACTTTCATAGATTGGAGCCGACAGTAGCAGCTGTGAATTGGTCGGGAGAAAAAACTCTATTTGTTCACAATGATATTCACAAACAAATGAGTTCTCAGGGTGGGAAAGATGCGATCGCGTGGCGATATCTACCAAAAGCCTATTTTGCGATCGAACGCCTGTTAGTTAATCAATTCTCTGAAATTCTCTCTTGCAACACAGAATCTACCAAATTATATCAAGAACTTTATCCCAAAATAGCAGATAGAGTGAAATACATAAAAAATACAGTAGACAACGAAATCTGTTATCCATTAAACTGGGATGAAAAAGATCGGGAAAGACGAATTTTAGCACAGCAAATGGGTAAAGCAGAAGAGACAAAATTTGTGCTTTTTGCTGGCCGTCTACATTCTCAGAAGCAGCCTATTTTATTGGTGCAATCTATTGCTGAAATAAACGATCCAAATATTCATTTGCTCATAGCAGGTGATGGAGATTTACGAGCTCAAGTATCCTCAGAGATCGATCGCCTAAAACTGCAACAGCAGGTTACAATGTTAGGAGCAATTAACCAAACTGAACTGGCAAAATTGCAAAGGCTTTCCAGTGCTTTTATCTTAACCAGTGCTTACGAAGGTTTACCCTTAGTAGTTCTGGAAGCACTTGCCTGCGGGACACCGATCGTCACAACCCGATGCGGTGAAACTCCTAACTTACTTTCTCCTAACAGTGGAGTAATTTGCGAAGAACGCACACCTGTGGCAATTGCAGATGCTCTGCGTAGGATACTGTACAATCCAAGCGATTATCCGATCGAAGCTTGTGTTCAAGCTGCCGCACCTTATAGTGCTCAGACTGTAGTGGGTGACATCTACCAAAATATGCTACGCCGTTGGCAACAGCGAACTTCTTTGTCAACAAATCAACATCACAAAAGTCTAACAGGGGTTTCGCCATGAAAATAGCTGTAGTTGGTGCCAAAGGCTTACCCGCTAAACAAGGCGGTATTGAGCATCATTGTGAAGAAATTTATCCGCTTTTGGTGAAAGAAGGTCATTCAGTAGATTTGTTTGCCCGTTCTTCCTATACTGAATCTACTTCACTGGAAAGTTATGAGCATAAGGGAGTAAAGGTTGTCTCTTTACCTTGCTTGTATACAGGAGGGATGGATGCGTTGCTCAGTTCTGCACTTGGTGCGATCGCCTCCAGTATAAAGCAATATGATATAGTTCATTTCCATGCTTTAGGGCCATCCCTTTTTTGCTGGCTACCAAAACTAACTACTTCAGCGAAAATTGTGGTCACTTGTCATGGCTTAGACTGGCAGCGTGCCAAATGGAGCAAACATTCTGGAAGATTAATTCAATACGGTGAGCGAGCAGCAGTACGCTTTGCCGATCAAATAATAGTTGTTTCCGAAGACCTGCGTTCCTATTTCAAAAAAGTCTATAACAGAGATACCATTTATATTCCTAACGCTGCTTCTTCTTTGGCTCAGTCAGACCCCGAATTTGCTTTTGGCACCTCCCTTAGTTTAACACAACAAAAGTACATTTTGTTCTTAGGCAGACTTGTACCAGAAAAATGCCCCGATTTGCTAATTCAAGCTTTCCAAAAACTCCAGCCAAAAGGATGGAAATTAGCTCTTGTTGGTGGCACAAGTGATACTGCTGAGTACTCTAGGAAAATAGTCAACATGGCAGCAAATAACAAAGACATCATATTTGCTGGTCAACTAAAAGGCTCTCTTTTAGCAGAAATTATTCGAGGTGCTGGTTTATTTGTGCTTCCTTCCAAATTAGAAGGACTACCGCTAGCTATGTTGGAAGCAATGCAAGAAGGAATCCCGGTAGTTGCCAGTAATATTCCTGTCCATCAGCAACTTATATCTGAGCAAAGGGGTTTAGCGTTCCAAGTGGAAAATTTACACTCCTGTATTCGTACCCTAAATTGGGCAATTAATCATCCAAAAGAAATGGCAGTGATGGCTAAAAATTCCCAGCAATACGTCCAATCTCACTATAACTGGAAGAAAATTAGTGATGACACTTTAAAAGTGTACACAACACTCCTCTCCCCTGTAACAATAGAAGACGAAACTAAATTCAAAAAACTGGATTTCTCGACTTAGAAACGACTTATGTTTCTCAAGAAACCCAGCTTTTGTGTGATATCATTTTCGATTGCATTGGAATTATTTAAATCTTGATAGGATAGGGGTGTTCGCCTTGGCTATAGCCTGCCGTCAGGCATAGTGTGTCCCTACAAGATATAATTCCGAAACCAAAGGATGAGATATCAGTCTGAAAATTCTTACATTTAAGTACTATATCAAACTACTACAGATTCCTCTGGTCTACTATGAGAGGGTCTTTCTGTGCTACCTGGTTTATCTTGACGAGTGAGTAAATCAAATACGTGATCGCCGATCGCCAGTTTGACATCTTCTTCTAAGTCGTGCATTACATCTCGATTTAATTTAAACGCATAGTTGGCTTCTTCTACTATGCGTTGAATTGTTGCTTCATCGATCGGTAAAGAATTCAAAGCTTGGCGATACTTTTCCTTAAATTCTCGTCTAGCTTCTACAGTGGGAATTTGTTCAAAGTCGTGCAATCCGGTGCCTCGATCTGGGGGTAAATTCAAAGCCGATCGAATAATATTTTTTAAAGCTTGTCCACCAGACAAATCACCCATATAACGAGTATAACTGTGGGCAATCAACAGCACTGGGTCGTTGTTGGCGATTTCTATGAGGCGATCGACATAAACTTGACCTGCTGGTAAAGGAACAATCTGTTCCCGCCAACTTTCACCATAATAATATGCTAAATCTTTCTCTAGATTTTCTGTGCGATTTAACTCAGGAAAATACATTGCTCCTAATACTGGATCATCCTGGTAACGCCGCAGAGAATCTTCTAAAGTACTGTAGACTAAATACAGATTTGCCAGCAACTTGCGGAATGGTTCTCGTTCAACAATTCCTTTGAGAAAACACTTCATATAAGCAGTATTTTCAGCGGCAGTGTGAGAATGTTTCGTGCCTTCTCGCAGACTGTTGGCTAAATCGTGACTCATGTCAATTTACCTCTTTCCTAAAGAAATGGTTGTTTGTTTAAAACGGAACAGGGAACAGGGAAAAAAGTGGAATAGACAAGCAATTTAAACCGCTCCCAAAACTCATTTGAGAGGGAACAGGCAATTCTGTTCCCCGTTTCCTGTTCTGGTAATGCTTTTAAATACTTTATAACTGTGTAGCGATTAATTGGAAAATAGTTATCATAACTTAACAAAGTTACAGTAAGATTAACGTTTGTTACCTTTTTCACACAAAGATCTTTTCAAGAGACGGTAAGTAGTATAACTTAAAAGCTATTGAGTTATAACGAGACAAACACTATGGTTACTTCTCCGCCAAAGCCCTCTCAGGAGTTATCAGCAGGCAAAACAACGGCGCTAAAGGAAAACATCCTCACACCTCGGTTTTATACGACAGACTTTGAAACTGCGGCTAAAATGGATTTATCTGCCCAAGACACCGAGTTACAAGCAATGTTGGCAGAAATGCGGGCAGATTACAACCGCCATCACTTTGTTAGGGATGAAGCGTTTAATGACTCTTGGGATCATCTGACGGGAGAAGACAGACAAGCTTTTATTAATTATTTGGAGAGATCGTGCGTTTCTGAGTTTTCCGGCTTTTTGCTGTTTAAGGAACTCTCGCGCAAGTTGAAAGATCGCAGTCCGCTGCTATCGGAAATGTTTAACTTGATGGCGAGAGATGAAGCGCGTCATGCTGGATTCCTCAATAAGGCAATGGGGGATTTTGGCTGTACGATGGATTTGGGTTATTTAACAAAAAATCGGGTTTATACATTTTTCCCGATCGAATGGGTGATTTACACAGTTTATTTATCCGAAAAAATTGGTTACTGGCGTTACATCATTATTTATCGCCATTTAGAAAAACATCCTGAAAATCAGTTTTATCCCTTATTCCGCTACTTTGAAAGCTGGTGTCAGGATGAAAACCGTCACGGGGATATCTTTAAAGCCTTGTTAAGATCTCAACCCAAACTGTGGCAAACTTGGCAATCTCGCTTATGGAGTCGCTTTTTCTTGCTGACAGTTTTTGCAACTCATACTTTAACTGTTCACGAGAGAACTGGATTTTATAACGTATTGGGGTTAGATGCAACGGAATTTGATGCAGAAGTAATTCGCAAGACTAATGAAACAGCCGCACGCGCTTTCCCTTCAGTTCTAGATACAGAACATCCAGAGTTTTTCGATCGCTTGCATCGCAGTTCCGATCTAAATTTACAGATGTCCCAAATCGATGCTAGTTCTCAACCAAAATGGTTGAAAGCATTACGTAAATTACCACTTCAATTATCAATTTTCGGTCATTTGCTGCGGATTTATCTGCTCAAAGGTGTTGATGCAGAAGCCTTGAAAGGAACTGTGCGTTAGAAAACTTTAGATCCCCAACTTCTTAGAGAAGTCAGGGATCTTGCTTATACATTAGACATCTTCAAAAAACCTTGTAGAGACTTTATATATAAAGTCTCTACAAGGTTTTTTGGATTCAAGAGTGACAACCTAATTTAGAGAAGCTAATCTAAAATAGCTGCATAAGTAACATTCCTTCAGACATACCAGATATTAAGTTACGATTTAAAACTTGCTTTCTAGTCAATCCTTGAGGAGATCATCCATGTCTACTTCTACTGCGCTGGATAGTCTGTTTAACCCTGATTTTTATCGTTCTCAGAATCCTGATTTGGCTGGCTTGAACAACCAACAAGCTTTTGCACACTGGAAAAATTTTGGTATAGCTGAGGGGCGATCGTTCTCACCCTTGATCGACTTAAAATTTTATCGAGATAATAACCCTGACTTAAGAAATTTAGGAAACACCCAACTATTCGACCATTTGGCTAATTTTGGTTTGTCAGAAACCCGTAATTTTTCACCTTTTGTAGACCTACAGTTCTACCAAGATAGTAACCCTGATTTAGCCAACTTAAGTAAACCGCAACTTCTAGAACACCTCTCAAAATTTGGTTTGAATGAACGGCGAGTTTTTTCTAAATTAATCGATCTCAATTTTTATCAAGCGAGTAATCCTGATTTAGCTACTTTAAATAGCCATCAATTATTTGACCATCTATATTATGCTGGGATAAATGAAGGACGAATATTTTCACCCTTTGCTAACCTCAATTATTATCGGTCTATTTACCCTGATTTAGCCGCTTTTAATAACCGCCAATTATGGGAACATTTATTAGTTAATGGTTTGGCAGAAGGACGGAAAATTTCCCCATTTTCTTTTAATACTACATTCGGATATGGTCTATTAAATGCAGCAGCAGCAGTCGCAAAAGCAACTGGACAAAGCAATTTTCCCAATGTTCCCGATTTAGGTGGTAATAGTTGGGGATTGGATGCGATCGACGCTCCAGAAGTTTGGCAAAAAGGTTACACTGGACAGGGAATTGTCGTGGCGGTTGTGGATAGTGGAGTGGACTATTTACACCCTGACCTAGATAACAATATTTGGGTTAATGCTGATGAAATTCCTGGAAATGGAATTGATGACGATCGCAATGGTTATATTGATGATACTCGCGGCTGGAATTTTATCGATAACAATAATACTCCATTAGATATAGATGGTCACGGTACTCATGTAGCAGGAATAATTGCCGCAGAAAATAACAATTTTGGTGTAACAGGAGTAGCTTTTAATGCCAAAATTATGCCTGTAAAGGTAATCGATTCTTTCGGTTTCGCAGATGATTATGATATTGCTACCGGAATTCGTTATGCTGTCGATAACGGGGCAAAAATAATTAACTTAAGCTTGGCAGGTTCGTCTACTTCAGCTGAAGAAGCAGCAGCTATTAAATATGCCTTTGAAAAAGGTGTTGTTGTGGTTTCAGCTGCCGGAAATGATTATGGTTATGAGCCTGAATATCCAGGTCGTTATGCTACTCATTATGGTATTACTGTTGGTGCAGTCGATCAGAGTAAAGTTATTCCTGCTTTTTCTAACTATGCTGGTAGTACACCGATCGATTATGTAGTTGCGCCCGGAGTAAATATTTACTCTACATCTATTTCTCCTAGCCAATATGACTCCCAGGATGGTACATCATTTTCTGCTCCTTATGTAGCGGGAACTGCGGCTTTGATTTTAAGTGCCAATCCCAATCTATTACCTACTTTGCTAGAAAATATTCTGACGACAACAGCCGATCCAACTGGGGTATTCGTTTAATAACGCAAGTTGCTGGTTACAAACATTCTCGGTTCGATCCCCCTAAATCCCCCTTAATAAGGGGGACTTTGAATCCAGTTCCCCCCTTATTAAGGGGGGTTAGGGGGGATCAAAACACTTAAGCTCATAACTAGCAACTTGAATTAATACAAGACATGAGAAAGTTATGAATTGTAGGGGCGGGTTTTGACTTCCATATCTATTGCTGGGTATGACAACCTTTTGGCTAAACCCGCCCCTACCTCATTTGTATCAATCATTTCGCCATAAAATCTATCTTGAAGCATAATTCTTGCGCGACTTTTACCTTTATAAAAGAGTGAGAGTGAACAGGTGCAGGTGTGAATGGTTTTAAACAAGTTGGATCAAGAGCGTTTTGAGGAAGAAGTGTTTATCTTTCCAGCTTCGTTTGCTCAACAGCGGTTATGGTTTATTGAACAACTGCTTCCGGGAAACGCTCTGTACGTTATTCCGCTTGTATTTCGGCTGACGGGTGCGCTAGAACGATCGCAACTGAATCAAAGTATTCAAGTCCTGATCCACCGTCACGAAATCCTCCGCACCACGTTTGAGGTTGTAGATGGGCAATTGATGCAGGTAGTCGCACCTAATTGGCAAGTAAAACTAAAATTCACTGATTTACAAACATTGCCAGCCAATACCCGTGAAGATAGGGCGATCGATCGAATTTTGCAGGAGATTCAGCAACCTTTTTACTTAGATAAAGAACCACTTTTTCGAGTCCGACTCTGGCAATTACAAGATACTGAACATTTATTGCTGATCGCACTGCACCACATTATTTTTGATGAATGGTCAAGCGGTGTTTTGATTCGGGAGTTGGGCGAAATATATCGGGCGTTGGTGGAAAATAAGCCAGCCACTTTACCGGAACTACCAATACAATATGCTGATTTTGCCCATTGGCAGCGGGAATGGTTGCAGGGAGAAGTGCTAAATGCTCAGTTGCGCTACTGGAAACAGCAGTTAAAGGATGTTCCAGTTCTCAATTTGCCTGGTGCTGCTTCTCGTTCTTTGGTGCAAAGTCATCGGGGTGCGAGTCAATTACTGGAGTTGCCGCAATCGTTACTGGATGATTTGGAGGAATTAAGCCAAAAATCGGGTGTAACACTGTTCATGACTCTGCTAGCGGCATTTCAGACGTTGCTGCATCGCTATACAGGGCAGGTTGATATTGCGATCGGATCTCCGATTGCGAATCGTCATCGCAGCGAATTGGAGGGATTAATTGGGTTTTTGGTCAATAGTTTGGTGTTACGCACCAACTTGGAGGGCGATCCCACATTCCGCGAGTTGTTGGATCGGGTGCGGGATGTCACTTTAGCGGCTTATGCTCATCAAGATTTGCCATTTGAGAAGTTGGTAGAGGAATTGCAACCTGTTCGTAGTTTGGGTCAAAATCCCTTATTTCAAGTTGTCTTTGCGCTGCAAAATACGCCAATGGAACAACTAGAATTACCGGGATTAATTCTCAGTCCGGTGGATTTGGAAACCAAAACTGCGCGTTTTGATCTGGAATTATATGTTTGGAAATGCGCGGATAATTTCAGGAATTTGTGGGGTAAAGGTTGGCAACAGTCTGATGGTTTGCGTGGTGTGATAGTTTATAACAGTGATTTATTTGATGCAAGAGCGATCGCATCTCTAAGACAACATTTTCAGACTTTGTTAGAAAGCATTGTTGCGAATCCAGATACTCAGATTTCTAAACTGTCATTATTAACTAAGGAAGAACAAGAAAAGTTATTACAGAATTGCCAGCAAAATCAATCCAACTATCCAGCAAATCTATGCGTTCATCAATTATTTGAAGCGCAAGTTAGAGAAAGACCTAATGCGATCGCTCTTAAATTCGGCAAGCAACAATTCACCTATCAAGAGTTAAATCAAGGCAGTAATCAACTAGCACGATATTTGCAAAAGTTAGGCATTAGTTCGGAAATGCCTGTAGGAATTTGTTTAGAACGTGGTGCAGAAGCGATCGCCGCAATGTTAGCAATTCTAAAAGCGGGTGGTGCTTACGTTCCTCTCGATCCCAGTTATCCCCCAGAACGACTACATTTTATGTTGGAAGATGCTGGAATTAAAGTGGTATTAACTCACGAAAATTGGGCAGATTCACTGCAAACTGATAAGACTAAAGTAATTTGTTTGGAACGGGAATGGGATTTTATCGCTAAAGAGTTAGATGAAAACTTATTTAATGCTTGTAAAAGCGATCAGCTTGCATACATAATTTACACTTCTGGATCGACTGGAACACCTAAAGGAGTGATGATACCCCATCGAGCAATAAATCGATTGGTGTGTCAAACAAACTATTTACAAATAGAACCAACAGACTGCATTGCACAAGTAGCAAACCTCGCCTTTGATGCAGCAACCTTTGAAATTTGGGGGGCATTACTCAATGGTGCCCAATTAATTGGAATTGACCGAGAAACAACGCTTTCACCCACAGAGTTTGTTACCGAATTACAACAACAGCAAATTAGCATTTTGTTTCTGACAACGGCGTTATTCAATCAAACAGTTAGTCAAATTCCGGCTGCTTTTCGATCGCTCAAATATCTGCTATTTGGTGGTGAGATTGCGAATGTCGATCGCGTGCGAACAGTCCTGCAACAAGGTAAACCCCAACATCTGATTCATGTTTATGGGCCTACAGAAAATACTACATTCTCTACTTGGTACGAAGTGCAAGAAATCCCAGAAAATTCTACAACAATTCCCATTGGTAAAGCAATTGCTAATACTCAGGTTTATCTGTTAGATGCAAATTTAAATCCAGTCCCAGCAGGTGTTAACGGTGAAATTTATTTAAGCGGAGATGGATTGGCATTAGGTTATTTGAATCGCCCAGAGTTGACAGCAAAAAGATTTATAAATTATAAATCAAAAAACGAAGCTGTAGAGACGTTGTATACAACGTCTCTACCCTCAAAATTTTACAAGACTGGCGATCGCGCACTTTACCATTCTGATGGTAATCTTGAGTTTTTGGGACGAACAGATTATCAAATTAAAATTCGCGGTTTTCGGGTAGAGTTGGGCGAAATTGAGACAATTATTGCTCAACATCCAATGGTAGAAACAGCAGTTGTAATTGTGCGTGAAGTGGAGAATGAACGCCAGTTAATTGCCTATTTTGTTCCTAAAAAATTGATGATACCGACAGAGCGAGAATTGAGATCGTTTCTCAAAACAAAATTACCTGCTTATATGCTTCCTGCGATCTTTGTTATGTTAAACAAGTTACCCCTAACCGTTAATGGCAAGGTAGATCAAAAAGCACTACCATCTCCTAACTTAACTGTTGCCAGAAAAACAATTATTCCGATTGCACCTAAAACTTCTATAGAAGCATCTTTAGCAGAAATTTGGACGCAACTTTTGGGACGAAAACAGATAGGAATTCATGATAATTTCTTTGAATTGGGAGGACATTCTTTGCTGGCGACTCAGCTTGTTTCACGGATTCGCGATCGCATATCTGTAGAATTGCCCCTAAGAAGTGTGTTTGAAACCCCAACGATCGCAGAATTAGCCCAAAAAATTGAAACTTTTAAATCGAGTTTGCAACGACGTGAGGAAGTGGAAATATGATGGTTTGGGGGACTGGGGATGACAGGCAAGATGCCTGTCCTACGGGAGTGGGATTTTCTTTAAATCAAGCATTCAGGAATTAATTAGATTTACCATTATGAGTAACAGAACGATCGCAGAATTTATTTCCCATCTGAACAGTTTGGATGTTCAGCTATTTGTTGATGATGATAAAAATTCTCTAGAAAAGATGCGTTTGCGCTGTAATTCCCCAGAAGGAATATTAACAGCTGAATTGCGTCAAGAATTAGTCGATCGCAAAACCGAACTCATCTCATACTTGCATCAACAGAAGGCAGAAGGCAATCTCCCCATCTCCCCATCTCCCCATCTC
>NZ_JADEWG010000049.1 GCF_015207735.1 [Phormidium] sp. LEGE 05292 | reverse complement strand
ACTATACTTTTTTCTAGGTTCGGGCGCGTCTTGAGTGCTTCACTTTCGCTCGGCTTCCTCTCGACCGCTTTACTAATCTATCAACCCTAATACGCTTTGTCAAGCTTTTCGGCAAAAAAAATTTTGGTAAGGTTAGAACGCTCTTTTAGAGAGGGTTTTGAGTTAAGTTATCTCCAGAAGGCTCAAAGTTACATAAGGAAAAAATTTCAGTGGTTAGTGGAACTCCTGTTTTGCCATCTTGGTTGGTTTTGGATTCTATCCTACAGAATTGGTTGTTGGAGGATTTGGGGCGGGGCGATCGCACTACGCAGAGTCTATTATCAGGACAGGTGCGAGTGGGAAGGGCAGAGTGGATTGCTAAAGAAGTAGGGATTATTGCAGGTTTACCTATCGCAGCTAGGGTATTTCAGTTGATGAGTCAGCAAGTTCGCTTTGTGCCGATCGTTGCTGAGGGAACTTGGTGCGAGAAAAGGGATGTAATTGCGCGAATACATGGCCCTGCGGATGCGTTATTAATGGGAGAACGGGTAGCGTTAAATATAGTGATGCACTTGAGTGGGATTGCGAGTCTGACTCGGCAATATGCTGATAAAATTGCTGATTTACCCGTAAAATTGGTGGATACTCGCAAAACTAGACCTGGTTTGAGATTATTGGAAAAGTATGCTTCGCAAGTAGGAGGCGCTGTGAATCATCGCATGGGTTTGGATGATGCGGTGATGATCAAGGATAATCATATTCAGGCGGCTGGTGGAATTGGAAATGCGATCGCTAGGATTCGCGCTCAAATGCCGTTTCCGCTAACAATCGAAGTAGAAACTGAAAACATTAATCAAATCAAAGAAGCTCTAGAACATGGTGCGGATATTATCATGTTAGATAATATGCCACTAGAAATTATGTACCAAGCGGTAGAGATTATCCGTCAGTGTAGTAATCGGATCAAAATTGAAGCATCAGGCAACATTACTTTGGAGAATATTCGTGCAATAGCCGAAACTGGGATAGACTATATCTCCACCAGCGCACCTATTACTCGTTCTACTTGGTTAGATGTGAGTATGAAGCTGGATATGAATACCATGAATTAAAAGATCACCTGCTTAGTTTGTAAGCAAAGATTCCCATGAATTCCACTATTGAAGAACTAAAAACGAAATTTCAGCAAGCCTTGATTGCCGCTTTTGGCTCGGATTATGCTGAAGTAGATCCGATGTTAGTACCTGCTAGCAATCCTAAATTCGGTGATTATCAATCTAATGCTGCATTGGGGCTTTCCAAGCAACTGAAACAAGCACCAAGAACGATCGCAGAAACAATAATTCAGCATCTGCAAATAGGAGAAATCTGCCTAACTCCAAAAATAGCTGGGCCTGGTTTTATTAACTTAACAATTAAACCGGAATATTTAGAAGCGCAAGTAAATGCTATTCAAACAGATCCTCGTTTAGGAATTTCACCAACTAAAAATATCCAACGAGTAATTGTTGATTTTTCTAGCCCTAACATTGCTAAGGAAATGCACGTTGGACATTTACGTTCAACAATTATTGGTGATTGTATTGCCCGAATTTTAGAATTTCAAGGAGAAGATGTTCTCAGACTGAATCATGTGGGAGACTGGGGAACTCAATTTGGAATGTTGATTGCTTATTTGAGAGAGGTTTGCCCAGAAGCTTTGACTACCGCTAATGCCGTTGATTTAGGTGATTTAGTTACCTTTTACAAGCAAGCTAAAAAGCGGTTTGATGAAGATGAAACTTTCCAAGAAACGGCAAGGAAAGAGGTTGTCAAACTACAGTCTGGTGCGGAAGATTCGCGTCGGGCATGGCAGTTACTTTGCGAACAGTCACGACGGGAATTTCAATTAATTTATGATTGGTTAGATGTCAATTTAACTGAAAGGGGTGAATCTTTTTATAATCCTTTGTTGCCAGATGTTGTCGAAGATTTAGCTAAAACAGGATTACTAGAAGAAGATGCTGGTGCGAAATGCGTTTTCCTTGAAGGATTTAGTAACAAAGAAGGTCAACCTTTGCCTTTGATTGTGCAAAAATCTGATGGTGGTTATAACTATGCAACTACGGATTTAGCTGCATTACGTTATCGGATTTTTCAAGATCATGCAGAGAGAATTATTTATGTTACTGATGCAGGGCAGGCGAATCATTTTGCACAGTTTTTCCAAGTAGCAAAACGGGCTGGTTGGATTCCTGATGCTGTAGAATTAGTTCATGTTTCTTTTGGTTTGGTACTGGGTGAAGATAACAAGAAGTTAAAAACCCGTTCCGGGGAAACGGTACGGTTAAAAGAGTTATTGGACGAAGCGATCGATCGCGCCCGTGCCGATTTAGAAGCTAGACTACAAAATGATAATCGCCAAGAATCTGAAGAGTTTATTGCTAATGTTGCTCGAGTAATTGGTATTAGTGCAGTTAAATATGCAGACTTAAGCCAAAATCGTAATAGCAATTATGTCTTCAGCTTCGATAAAATGCTTTCTCTGCAAGGGAATACCGCACCTTATTTACTTTATGCTTATGCGCGGATTCGTAGCATTGGACGTAAGGGTAATATAGACTTTGAGCGATTACAAAAAGATGCTAAAGTCTTATTGCAAGAAGAGGAAGAATTGGTGTTAGCAAAACATTTGCTACAACTTAGCGAAGTCCTGAAAAATATTGAGGAAGATTTGTTACCTAATCGTCTTTGTGAGTACTTGTATGAACTGAGCAAGAAGTTTAACAAGTTTTATGAAGAATGTGCGGTATTGAAAGCAGAAGAACCGCAAAGAAGTTCGCGGTTAATTCTTTGCGATATTACTGCTAGAACTCTTAAGCTGGGATTATCTTTATTAGGAATTCAAGTATTGGAAAGGATGTAAATCATGAGGTTCGTTGTGAACACTTCAGTGTTCCTCTTGAAGAACGGGACGACTGAAGTCGTTACAACGAACCTATTTTAGAAAATGATTTTTTGGTATTCTTGTTCGGTGATAATATCTTTGGTGGTTTCTAGGCGATCTAAAAATACCATACCGTCGAGATGATCGTATTCATGCTGGAAAATTCTGGCGACAAAATCGGTTAATTCTTGTTTTTCTAACTTGCCATCTCTAGTAGTGTATTCAACTTCAATTGCTTGATATCTAGGGATTAAACCGCGAATTCCCGGAACACTCAAACAACCTTCCCAATCTTTCACTACTTCTGTTGAATGTCCGACAATACGAGGATTAATCATTGCTGTTGGAGGCATTGAGGGAGCGTTGGGATACCTGAGAGTGGGACGAGACGCAACAATAAATAGACGATATGATTCTGCTACTTGGGGTGCAGCTATCCCAACGCCATTTGCAGATACGGCAGTATTAATTAAATCATCAATTAGTTTTTGAATTCGTTCATCATGAACATCATGAATCGTCTGTGCTTGTTGACGTAAGATAGGATTACCAAGTTGGGAGATTTGTAAAATTTCAAACATGGTGATTCAACATTTGGGATTAAGAAAACTGCAACTGATAACTCAAGTTGCTAGCTATATAGATTGTCGGTTAATTACCCATAACCCCCAATTTCCCCTTTTTAGGAAAGATTTCGGGAGAGCAAAAACGTCTAAACGTATAACTAGCAACTTATAATTAATATAGTAACTAACTATTAGTTTAAGGTTCCTCATCCATTGTTGTGGCAGTAGGAAGAGTGCCAAGCTGAACTTGTAAATTCTGAGTTTGGTTATCGCGTTGGAGTTGGATTGGTAAACGATCGCCAACCTTATATTTCTCGATTTCTTCCTGTACTTGGTCGGATTTGGTGACAGTACGATCGCCAACTTTTTGAATTATATCTCCGGGCTTGATTCCTGCGCTAGCTGCGGGAGAATTACGTACAGTCCGAATAACTAAAACTCCTCGATTAGCAGTAATATTAATTTTGCCATCGCTAGCAGCTTTCAACCTTTCTTTAACTTCGGGAGTTAAATCTACCATTTGCACGCCGATGAAAGGATGTTCAACTTTCCCTTTGGATATTAATTGTTGGGCAATTTGTTGGGCTCGATTAATTGGAATGGCAAAACCTAGACCTTGAGCACCACCAATAATTGCTGTATTAATCCCAACTACCTCACCACGAGAGTTTAACAAAGGCCCTCCCGAATTACCAGGATTAATGGCAGCATCTGTTTGAATAAAACCAATGCGTTTGTCGGGAACACCGACTTGGGAACTGCTTCTTTCAGTGGCGCTAATTACACCCACAGTAACAGTTTTATCTAAACCAAGGGGATTACCAATTGCGATCGCCCATTCTCCTGGTTGTAACCGTTCCGAATTACCTATAGCAACCGTAGGCAAATTATTAGCATTAATTTTTACCACTGCAATATCAGTTACTTTGTCTTCACCTAAAACTTTACCTGAAAAACTACGACCATCACTAAGCGTTACCTTAACTGTATCCGCACCATCAATCACATGAGCATTTGTGAGAACTTGTCCTTCAGCATTAATCAAAAAACCCGATCCCGTTCCCCGTTGCACTCTCTGAGAAGGTGGAGGAGCACCAAAAAAGCGGCGAGAAAATGGATCGCCATATCCCTCGGTTATATCTGTCTTGATATTGCGGGAAGAGTCAATTCTGACCACTGCTGGGCCAACTTTTTCCACCGCTTCTACCACAAAATTAGAAGTTCGGGGACTCGTTTGGGAAACAGGAATGGGAGTATTTTGAATTTCATTGTTTGATGAATCACTTTCACTCTTTTTAGCAGAAGGCTGAGAACAGCCTGTGAAAAATGCTATTCCTGCCACTAAGACTAGCAACACCCGATGAATAGTTGGTTTTTTTCCCGAAAAATTGGCCAAGGTCATGGTTTTAGTAAATCAAGCATCTAATTCTTATACTGCACGAACACGATTAACCTTGCTTAGTTTAGATCTCTGACTGTAGAGTTGCTAAGCTGATGACATAATTGAGTTTTGCCTGTTAGCACTAGGGGAAAAGCTTGTGGACGTTGGTCTTGAGAGTCTCTGGAGTCAAGTATTGGAACGGTTGCAGGTACAATTAAGCCGCCCCACTTTTGAAACTTGGATTAAAACCGCATCGCCTGAACAGCTGGAAAATAATTGTTTGGTGATTCGGACACCTAATCCATTTGCGCGAAATTGGCTTCAGAAGTACTATATCAAGACGATCGCAGATGTGGTACAAGACATTTTAGGTCATCGAGTAGAAATTTACTTCACTGTTGACCAAGGTGAGGAAACTTCTATTAATGCTGACACACAAATTTTTTGGCCTCTACCAGACGAGGCTAAAACTTCCGAAAATCTAGAGAGACATCGACCAAAACCAAACACTCTCAATCCTAAGCACGTTTTTTCCCGATTCGTAGTTGGGCCAAATAATCGCATGGCTCACGCTGCATCTTTAGCAGTGGCGGAATCTCCCGGAAGAGAGTTTAATCCTTTGTTTCTCTGTGGTGGAGTTGGTTTAGGAAAAACTCATTTAATGCAAGCGATCGGTCATTACCGTTTAGAAATTGCCCCTGATTCTAAAATATTTTATGTTTCTACTGAGCAATTTACTAATGATTTAATTGCGGCAATTCGTAAGGATAGTATGCAGAGTTTTCGGGAACATTATCGGGCGGCTGATGTAATTTTAGTCGATGATATTCAATTTATTGAAGGTAAGGAATATACCCAAGAAGAGTTTTTTCATACTTTTAATACTTTACACGAAGCTGGGAAACAAGTGGTTCTAGCGTCCGATCGGCCCCCAAATCAAATCCCTCGTTTACAAGAAAGGCTTTGTTCCCGCTTTTCTATGGGCTTAATTGCTGATATTCAACCCCCGGATTTAGAAACGAGAATGGCAATTTTGCAAAAGAAAGCCGAATATGAAAATATGCGATTGCCTCGTCAGGTAATTGAATATATTGCTACTAATTATACTTCTAATATCCGGGAATTAGAGGGTGCATTAATTCGGGCTGTGGCTTATATGTCAATTTCTGGATTACCGATGACGGTGGAAAATATTGCGCCGATTTTAAATCCACCAACTGAGAAAGTAATGGTAACTCCAGAAGCAGTTTTACTTGTAATTGCTGATGCTTTTAATGTGCCTATTGATGATTTAAAAGGTAATTCTCGCAGAAGGGAAATTAGTGTAGCAAGACAAATTGGAATGTATTTGATGCGTCAACATACTGAATTGAGTTTACCGCGAATTGGTGAAGAATTTGGAGGCAAAGATCATACAACTGTGATGTATAGTTGTGACAAAATTGCTCAGTTGCGAGATAGCGATCCGAGTATGGCACAGAGTTTGCGGCAGTTGAGCGATCGCATTAACTTAGCAAGTCGCGGATAAAACTTACAGCAGTTCCCTCTGTTATGAGGTACATTCAGCAATTACCAAAGTTATTCCTTACAGCCATTACCACTATATTAGGTGTACCTCATAACAGCGCAAATCGCTGTATATCGAAATATCGAAATATCGAAATATCGTAGGGGCACGCTACGCGAACGCCCCTACACTAATTTACCAAGTATTTATTACCGCCAATCCCCCTGCACAGTAAAAGCCGCCCAATAATAAGGAGAACGCCTATCCTGAGAATTCCACATTTCCAATTGTGCCTCTCGCAAAGCCTGAACCGGATTCTCCCTCCCTTGCAAAATCTTCTGATAAAATTTCGCCATTAACTCCGAAGTAGCCGCATCATTCACACTCCACAAACTCACCACCACCCGCCTTGCACCTGCATACATAAAGCCTCTTGTCAAGCCCACCAAACCTTCACCTTTGACATTTTCACCCAATCCAGTTTCGCAAGCACTTAAAACTACTAATTCCGCAGGTAAATTCAAATTAAAGATATCTTGCAGGCGCAAAAAACCATCTTCAGATTTGCCATTTTTATCATAAAGAGACAGCACAATTCCTGATAATTCAGGATTGACGGGATCGAGTAAACCGTGAGTGGCAAAATGGATAATTTGATATTGGGCTAAATCAGGATTAGTTGCTGTTTGGCGAGAAGCATCAAAATCAAAAGCTTGCAGACGTTGCGCTTGTGGGGCGAAGGCGAGAATTTTATCAGCTTCAGTGCGAGTAAATTTCAGACGATCGAAAATTCTCCCACCTCCATCTTCCCCTAAACCTAAGTTACGAGCAGCGCGATTCAAACTAAGCTCGGATAATGTATTGTTAGTTGGTGCGGGTGAATTGCCTGTAATCCGAGAATCTTTGGGACTAAAAACCGGATCGGCAATCACGGCGACAGTTTTGGCGACAGGTGTTCGATTTTGCAGTTGGCGACGTTGAATGGCAACAGTTGAGGCAGAAGGAAGAGTGACAATTTCGTTTTGGACTAATAGCGGATTGGTGGGAGAATTGGGGAGAGGTAATGCCGCAAAGGGAACAAATTGTAATGCTCCATCTCCTACAATTAGTAAGCGTTTATTACCCAATTGATTGGCGACAGGGGCGAGAAGTATTTTACTCAGTGGCAGTCCGGTATCGAGAGTTGCGGTATTATTTTTAGTGACAGATTCGCGGAAAGTTTTTACAGCAGCTTCGATTTCACTTTGTTTGGGAAGTACGTAACTGGTAATGCTGTTTTTGGTGACTGCCCAAAGAAAACTGCGGTCTTCACCAAGGGAATATTGTAAAAGTAAAGTATCGTCATCGAGTACCTGTTGTTGAATTTGTTGGAGATTTAAAGGTTGGGGATATTTCAGGTCAGCGTAGCGGGGACTATTGATGCGAATTTGGGCTTCTAGTTGTTTGAGTTGTTCGAGAAGATTATTGATTTTTTGTTTAATTTCATTTAGTTCTTGTTCGCTATATTGACCGCTTTGTAGTTGATATTTGCGATTTTCTAAGGTGTTGAGTTGTTGTTGTAAATTGCGTTCTTGTTCTAACAGTTTGGGGTCAACACCTTGACGAATGTTAGCAGTAGCTTCGGTGAGGAGTTCGAGGAGACTTCGGGCACGGGCGCGTTCGCTAATGTACAATGCTTGACCATCATATCCTTTGTTGGGGTTTTGTTGGTGCAGTTGCATTAACAGGTCGATGTAGAACTGGTAATAATCCTGAACGGTGGCAAAGTAGGATTGACGAAGTTCTTGAGAACCGATTTTGGTGCGGAGGTCTTCGACAATGGTAACGGCGGCTTCGATGTCTGTTAGGGCTTCGGTGAGGTTGCCTTGGCTGCGTTTGAGGTAGGCAAAATTATAGAGATTTAGGGCTACCCCCCCGCGATCGCCCACCGCCCGTAATCTGGGTAAGGCTTGGTTTAAGTAGTGTAGGGCTTTCTGCTTTTCTCCCAGAGAGTAGTACACATTGCCAATATTGTTGAGAGTAGTGGCTTCCCCCCCTCGATCCCCCATCGCCCGTTTCAGAGATAAAGCTTGGTTGAGGTAGTCTAGGGCTTTCTGCTTTTCTCCCAGGTTGTCGTATACAGTGCCAATATTGCTGAGAGTAGTGGCTTCCACCCCTCTATCCCCGACCACCCGTGATATCGGTAAGGCTTGGTTGTAGTAGTCTAGGGCTTGCTGCCTTTCTCCCAGTGAGTCGTATACATTGCCAATATTGTTGAGAGTAGTGGCTTCCCCCCCGCGATCGCCCACCGCCCGTCTTAGAGATAAAGCTTGGTTGAGGTAGTCTAAAGCTCTCTGCTTTTCTCCCAGTGAGTTGTACACAGTGCCAATATTGCTGAGAGTAGTGGCTTCCCCTCCTCGATCCCCCACCGCCCGGAATAGGGGTAAAGCTTGGTTGTAGTAGTCTAGGGCTTGCTGCTTTTCGCCCAGTGAGTCGTATACATTGCCAATATTGTTGAGAGTAGTGGCTTCCCCCCCGCGATCGCCCACCGCCCTTCTTAGGGGTAAGGCTTGGTTATAGTAGTCTAGGGCTTGCTGCTTTTCTCCCAGTAAGTCGTATACAAAGCCAATGTTGTTGAGAGTTGCGGCTTCCCCCCCTCGATCCCCCACTGCCCTTAATAAAGGTAAAGCTTGGTTGTAGTAGTCTAAAGCTCTCTGCTTTTCTCCCAAAGAGTAGTACACACTGCCAATATTGTTGAGAGTTGCGGCTTCCCCCCCTCGATCCCCCACCGCCCGGAATAGGGGTAAAGCTTGGTTGTAGTAGTCTAGGGCTTGCTGCTTTTCTCCCAGTGAGTAGTACATATTGCCAATATTGTTGAGAGTTTTGGCCTCCGTCCCTCGATCCCCCACCGCCCGTGATAGAGGTAAAGCTTGGTTGTAGTAGTCTAAAGCTTTCTGCTTTTCTCCCAAAGAGTTGTACACACTGCCAATATTGTTGAGAGTTGTGGCTTCCCCCCCTCGATCCCCCACCGCCCGTAATAAAGGTAAAGCTTGGTTGTAGTAGTCTAAAGCTCTCTGCTTTTCTCCCAGAGAGTTGTACACACTGCCAATATTGCTGAGAGTTGCGGCTTCCCCCCCTCGATCCCCCACCGCCCGTGTTAAGGGTAAAGCTTGGTTGTAGTAGTCTAGGGCTTGCTGCTTTTCTCCCAAGTCGTCATTAATTCTGCCGATCAACAGCAGCGTTAAGGCTTCCTTTCCTTTATCCCCAGCAGCGCGATAGAGTTGACGGGCGGCTTCCCACTTTTCCAAACCTGCCCGTAATGATTCTGCTGTTCCTTGCTGAAATAGTTGGAAGCCTTCTTGCAACAGTCTATCCGCTTCTGAGTTGCTGCTGTTTTGAGCGATGATCGTGTTTTGATGGGGTAAGAAAACGGGTTTCTTGAGTTCAGTTGGTTGGTCATTAGATATGCCTAGAAGAAACCCAATATCTGAGGTTTTGGAAGTGGCTATTACCGACTCCGATAACAACGCCCCAAGGATAATTCCCGATACTGAAACGCCCTTGAGAAAAGCAAAAACCAATTTGTTCTGACTTGTTTTTCTGTTCATTTTTTTACCCATTACCCTGAGCAAGCATTAACATCATTCTGCTAATAACTCAAGTTGTTAGTTCCAGCTTTGATCCCCCCTAACCCCCCTTAATAAGGGGGGAACCGGAATTCAAAGTCCCCCTTATTAAGGGGGATTTAGGGGGATCAACAACGCCTATACTCATAACTAGCAACTTACATTAATCCAGAATTTTTCCTTAACCATTGGGCTAAAGATTCCTGATTTTCTTGGTCAGTTGCCAACCGTTCCATTATTTGCACGACCTCCTTTTCAGGAACTTCTATCAAATACCTGTTTAATCCAAGAAAAACATACATCACCATAAAAGCTGTGCGTTTATTACCATCAATAAATGGATGATTTTTCGCCAAACCATAACCATAAGCAGCAGCCAAGTCAAATAAATCAGGTTCATCGTAAGCAAATAAATGTTTTGGTCTAGCCAAACTTGCAGCCAGTAAATTTTCATCCCTGATCCCTAAACTGCCACCATGCTGCTGAATTTGATCCTGATGAATGACTCGCACAATTTCTTCAGAAATCCATAACGGTTCATTCATTAAGCTAATTCTCGTAACGCATTTTTATACTTCTCACTCCCTTGTTTATAAATTTGCATTGCCTTTTCAAATTCAGACTGTTCAATAGTTGCCGAATTATCCGGGTGAGTTTTCTGTGCTTCTTGTGTGAGAGTCTGTAAAAATACCAAAGCTTCTGTTAACAGTTCATCAGGTAATTCTCTGGCTAACTTAACGATTTCTTGACGCATTTCTTGAGTCATATTTTTTACCTAAAAAATAGATTATCAATGAGCAAATCACATTCAGATTTTGGAGCAGTGGAGGTAGAACCTCCCAGACATCGTTCCCAGGTTGAACCTGGGAACGAGAAATAACCCTTGTAGAGACGTTGTATACAATGTCTCTACAATCTTTTTTGGAGATATCTATTTAACTTATCAAACGCAAAGGCGTTCCTTCGGTTACTGCTTTCTCAATCTTTGCCTGTGCAACTACCCCATTGCGAGACAAAACTTTCACTTGTCCTGTCCCCTTAACCGCAGTAAAAACCGTTCCCGCATTCACCTTTCGCAAATCAACTCCCCCTAACCACAAATTAGCAGTATCCCCACTAACTCGCGTCACCACCGCCTGTGCTGCCGAATTAGGAGAATTAATAAAATACAAAGGTTTCTGCTGATAGGTAGTTCCCACTTTCACTTCATAACGAGGCTGTTGATTAAAAGTTTTCGGAATTTCTGGCAGAATCTTCGGAAATATTTGCTCAATATTGCTATTTTCCTGCCAAAAGTAATGGGTAAGTAAATAACTAAATATACCCGCTTTAAACCCATTAATATTAATTTCTCGTGCCACTTGGTTAGGTGCAGTTGCCGCTAATACCACACCTTTAGCAACACCTGTGCGGTAGCCTTTAACAAACTGTTCTGGCGACATATTTAACCGCGATAACCACTGTTGCTGATATGTTGTTTCATCAGAGGAAACTAACACATTCCTCCCACCATCACGAGAATGTCAACAATTAATCCTAGTTTACGCGAGGTACTTTGAGCCAAGGCTTGTCCATAGCGGTGCGCTTGCTGTTGGAATAATAACTGATTAATGCCAAGGGCTGCTAATGCTGAAGCAGCTGATTGTAGGAGATGGCGACGAGTAATGCGAGTCATAGCGAGATGGTGGGTAGGTTGAAGTTTATCAGGGATGTAGGTTTTGATTTCATATCATGTCCGCTTGATTCCATCCTGTAGAGACGTTGTATACAACGTCTCTACAGGATGGGATGGGTATAACGTCTGTACAAGGTTTTGGATTTAAGGATGCCGCTCATTAGCCGGACATGATATCAATTTTATTCGTGGGCTGTTAACAAATAAGGCTAAACTCGCCCGTAATTTATTCTGGGGGAAATTTGGGAAAAAGTCGGGATGTTAGACTAAAAAGCTTTGAGTACAAATACTCTGTGGAAAACTTAGGGGTTTTTTCCACAAGTTTTCCACAGAATGATAAATCTGAAAAACAGATATGGCAGTTATTTTCAGTGTTTTTCCACATTTTCCACAGGCTTGATAACAAAATTGTTAATAAAGTATATAAAAATACAAAAATATTGATGGCTAGGTTTGCTGAGATCTTGCACCTGCCGTTGGGAGCTATTAGCCCGGAAATCAATTTCCGGGCTAATAGCTCAAGTCCATTAAAATGGACTGAAAGTTGTTGATTGAAAGCTGAATAGACATCTCCTTTCAAAGATTGTAGAGACGTTGGTATACAACGTCTCTACAAGAGTTCGGTGGTAGCGCACCTTTAATTTCTGGAGATGTCTAACGACTCGGAAGCGGCAACGATCGCCTGAAAATGATAGGATCTCCTTCTGAGCAAAGTTTGCCAGAGTTACTGCACTTGAAAATCTGAACGGCAATGAAATTCATTTGTTCTCAAAATGACCTTAATAACCACCTTTCCTTAGTCAGTCGTGCAGTTCCCTCGCGCCCGACACATCCTGTACTGGCAAATGTTTTGTTGACAGCAGACAAGGAAACGCAGCGAGTTAGCTTGACTGGATTTGATTTGACTTTGGGGATTAAGACTAGCTTTGTAGCCCAAGTTGCGGAAGATGGGATTATTACGCTACCTGCTAAGTTGCTGAATGATATTGTTTCCCGTTTACCGGATGGGGAGATGACGGTAAGTGATGATGAGACACTTGCGATCGCAACTTTAACCTGCGCTTCTGGAAATTACCAAGTTCGCGGAATGAGTGCAGAAGAATTTCCTGAATTACCCTCTATTGAAGATGGGCAAACTGTTAATTTATCAGGAGAAACTTTAATCGAAGGTTTACATGGAACTCTCTTTGCTACTAGTGGCGATGAAACTAAACAAGTATTAACCGGAGTTCATTTAACTTTTGGTAATGAAGGTTTAGAATTTGCTGCTACTGATGGTCATAGATTAGCAATGGTTGAGACTTTTAATCAACTGGAAGAAGCAGCAGATATAGATGATGAAGATTTAGATTTAAATGCTACTGTTCCTGCTAGGGCTTTGGCGGAATTAGAAAGAATTTTACGGATGAAACAATCAGGAAATTCTGAAACTCCTGAACAGCTTGTCTCTCTCCATTTTGGTCAAGGTCAAGTAGTTTTTGAATGGTTAGAACAACGGATTACTTCTCGTTTACTTGAGGGACAATATCCAGCTTATCGTCAGTTATTACCTCCAGGTTTTAGTAATTCTTTAACTGTGGAAAGAAAGCAGTTTTTAAGCGTTTTGGAACGGATTTCAGTTTTGACTGACCCGAAAAATCAAATTGTTAAGGCTACTCTGGATGCTGATAATCAAAAGATGACTTTATCTATTGAAGCTAAGGATGTGGGTAGTGGGAGAGAAACGATTCCGATTCAGTTCTCAGGGGACAGTATGGAGATTGCTTTCAATGTGAAGTATTTGATGGAAAGTTTGCGAAATATTAGTACTCAGGAGGTGCAAATGCAGTTGAATACTGCTACTAGTCCGGTGGTTTTACAGCCTTTGGGTGGTGCAAAAGCTACTCATTTGATTATGCCTGTGCAATTGCGGAATTAGTGGAAATTTAGAGGTTTTAGAAACCTCTAAATTTTTAATTTGTTTGAACCGCGTGCGCGTAGCGCGTAAGACGCGAAGGACACGAAGAAAAAGGAGAAGAGGAGGTTTTTTATAAATTTTTTGAAACCGCAGAGACGCAGAGGACGCAGAGGGAAGAGAAGGAGAGGTTTACAACTCTAATAGGAGTGCTCAATGAGTGGTAAGGTAATTGAAATACTTTCGGCGGAAGAGGTAAGACGCACTGTTAACCGCATGACTTCTCAGGTGGTGGAAAGGTGTCTTGATTTGTCTAAGTTGGCTTTGTTGGGGATTCAAACTGGGGGTGTGCCTTTGGCGCATTTGATGGCGAAGCAAATTAATTTATTGGAACAAATAGAAGTGCCTGTGGGTGCTTTGGATATTACTTTTTATCGGGATGATTTGGATCGGATTGGAATGCGAGCTCCTTTGAAAACTGAGATTCCTTTTGATGTTTCGGGAAAGACGATCGTACTTGTAGATGATGTAATTTACAAGGGGCGAACTGTTCGTGCTGCATTAAATGCAGTAATTGAATATGGTAGACCAGAATCAATTTTTTTGGCTGTGTTGGTGGATAGGGGACATCGGGAGTTACCCATTCAACCGGATTTTACTGGCAAACAATTACCAACTGCTAAAGAAGAACAGGTGAAAGTTTATGTGCAAGAGTTGGATGGTAAGGATGGGGTAGATTTAATAAAACCTTAGAGCCTGAGTAAAAATTTTAAGGGAATCAGAATTATAATGATGCTATATAGTAATTACATTAGCTAAATTTATGGCAGAAACTCAGGTACGGAAAGCAGACCATTTGCGAATCTGTCTGGAAGAATCTGTACAATTTCAGCAAACAACTAATGGTCTGGAAAAATATAAATTTACTCACTGTTGTTTACCAGAAATTAATCGAGATGAAATAGATTTAACAACTAATTTTTTGGGTAAAAAGTTAGGTGCGCCTTTGCTAATATCTTCGATGACTGGTGGAACAGAATTTGCGGGGGAAATTAATCAAAGGTTGGCAGAAATAGCGCAACATTATAAAATTGCAATGGGTGTAGGTTCCCAAAGGGTAGCGGTCGAAGATCCGCAGGTGGGGAAAACTTTTGCGGTGCGATCGCACGCCCCAGATGCACTTTTATTCGCTAACTTGGGGGCTGTACAATTAAACTATAAATATGGCATCGATCAATGTGAAAAAGTCATTGATTTATTAGCCGCAGATGCCTTAATTTTACATTTAAATCCATTGCAAGAATGCGTCCAAACGAAAGGAGATACTAACTTTCGCGGATTGTTAGACAAAATCGCTAAGTTGTGTAAAAAATTGCCTGTACCTGTAATCGCCAAAGAAGTCGGTAATGGAATTTCTGGAGAAATGGCACAAAAGTTAATTGATGCGGGTGTAGCTGCCATTGATGTGGCTGGCGCGGGTGGTACTTCTTGGGCGAAAGTGGAAAGTGAAAGGGCAAAAGATCCCATGCAGCGACGTTTAGGGCAAACTTTTACGGATTGGGGCATCCCTACTGCGGAATGTATTGTTAGCATCCGCGATGTTGCGCCTGATGTACCTTTGATTGCTTCTGGGGGCTTGCGAGATGGCGTGGAGGTAGCGAAAGCGATCGCACTCGGCGCAGATCTCGCAGGTCTAGCAATGCCCTTTTTGCAAGCTGCCGCTGTCTCAGAAGCAGCATTACATGAACTAGTGCAGGTGTTAATCGCAGAGATTACCACAGTGTTGTTTTGTACAGGCAATGCTACTCTCAAAGATTTGAAACACTCAAAATCCTTAAAAAGATTAGGATAGTGTTTAGTAGTTGGTAGTAGTCGTTGCTAGCAAAACAGCTAACAACTAACAACTAACGACTAATCACTAACAATTGACGACTAAAATGCGTGATTTTTTCAAATACACCTTTGCCAGTTTCCTTGGTATTCTGATATTCTTTGGTCTGGGTACTGGAGGATTAATTTTCTTGCTGATTTCAGCAGCAATTAAAGATACCGGGCCACAAGTAAAAGATAAATCAGTTTTAGTTTTTGACTTATCAACTAAAATTACTGATACTAACCCCGGCTCAGGTACAGGTGAATTTTTACAAAAAGCTGTATCAGGAGAAAGAGACAATGCACTGACTCTCCGCACAGTTTTAGAAACAATTAATAAAGCAGCAGCAGATAAACGAATTGTCGCTATTTATTTAGATGGCAATGGCGAATCAGACTCAGGAATTTCAGGTTTTGCTACTCTCAAAGAAGTGAGAAGAGCACTAGAAAACTTCAAAGCTACCGGGAAAAAGATTATTGCTTATGATTTAGATTGGGATGAACCAAATTATTATTTAGGCTCAGTCGCAAACACCCTAATAGTTAATCCGATGGGTGCGGTGGAAGTCAATGGCTTGCGTTCAGAAACCATGTTTCTTAGTGGTGCTTTAGAGAAATATGGTATTGGAGTACAGATACTGCGAGTTGGTAAATATAAATCAGCGGTAGAACCATTTATTCTCAAAGAATTTAGTTCAGAGAACCGTCAACAAACGCAAAGATTATTAAACGATATTTGGGGTGATTTCCGCGCTACAGTGGGCAAAAGTCGCCAATTAACTCCGCAACAAATTCAGGCGATCGCAGACAATAAAAGTTTGCTAATAGCGACAGAAGCCCAAAAAAGTCGCCTAGTAGATAAAGTAGCTTATTTCGACGAGGTAATAACTGACTTAAAAAAACTGACTGGTAGTGATGATGAAGATGAAAAAACTTTTCGCCAAATTAGCCTGAACACTTATGCCAGAGTTCCGGCTAACGAAGTCGGTCAAGAACGGACATCAAAAAATAAAATTGCTATTGTTTATGCTGAAGGAGAAATTGTCAGTGGACAAGGAACTTTAAGGCAGGTGGGAGGCGATCGCATTGCCAGCCAACTACGCCAACTACGGCAAAATAAAGATGTCAAAGCAGTAATTTTACGGGTTAATAGTCCTGGTGGTAGTGCTAGTGCTTCTGAGATTATTCAAAGAGAAGTAAAATTAACTCGTCAGGTGAAACCAGTAGTAGTTTCAATGGGGAATTATGCTGCTTCTGGTGGTTATTGGATTTCCACTTATGCCAATCGAATTTTTGCCGAAACAAACACGATTACTGGTTCTATTGGTGTGTTTGGAATCTTACCAAACTTGCAAAAATTAGCTAATAATAATGGCGTGACTTGGGATGTGGTAAAAACTGGTCGTTTTGCTGATTCCCAAACTGTGGCTCGTCCGAAAAACCCGCAAGAATTAGCAATTTACCAAACCTCAGTAAACCTGATTTACTATCAGTTTGTTGGTAAAGTTGCAGATTCCCGTAAGCTACCACCTACCAGAGTTCAAGAAATTGCCCAAGGACGAGTTTGGTCAGGTTTAGCAGCAAAACAAATTGGTTTAGTGGATGAAATTGGTGGCATCAATGAGGCAGTTAAATATGCTGCTAAAGAAGCAAAACTAGGTGATGATTGGGAGCTAAAACAATTTGGTAGAAGTGGTTCTTTAGAAGAACGAATATTCAAAAATTTGTTTAGCTATGCACCAAGTATTTCTAGTGAAGAACAGCCAGTAAATACTGTGATGAAGTTTGGCCCTTTTGCGGAAACTTATCAATATTTAAAGGAGGAATTGCAAGTTTTATCCAACCTCAACGATCCGCTTAATATTTATGCTCGATTACCTTATAATTTGCGGATTGATTAGTTAGTTAAGAGGTAGTGGGTAGTGGGTAATTGGTAGTTGGTAATCTACCCACACTAACAATTACCCAAAACTAGATTTTTTTAATTAAATAAGCACAACGTCGATCGCCCTGCAAAATATGTTCTACTCTTTGAATAGAAACTTGTGCGCCTAATAAAGTGCGAAAAACTTCTAATTCGGAATGGCATAATAACTGACAACTGCTAGCAGCCGATCGCACAGGACAGTGATTTTCTACTAACAATAAGGCATCATCGGCTTGAGAAATGACTTCCGTCATATAGCCTTCTCGATCTCGTAAATGGGCGATCGCTTTTACCTTTTGCGCCCAATCTTTGCCTTTAGCAATCTCAACACTTCTAGCCGTGTAAGCTTGAATTTGTCGCCCAGCGCGTTCCGCCAAAAGTTTTTCTAATCCAGCAGTGCCAAAAACTGTTTCGACTCCCCGCAACAAATCGACCATTAGATCGGCATGACTATCGGGAAACTCGCTGGTGGAATGTTCTGTCAAATGCCAAAGCTTAACCGGACGACCTTGAGGGCGGCGTTCTTCGTAGTATGTCACCAATTTTTCAGTTCGCAGTACTTGTAAATGTTGGCGGACAGCCATTGGCGATATTCCCAGCTGTTTGGCAATGGTGGTGGCAGTTTGCGCCCCCTGCATTTTCAAGAAGTAAAGGATTTGATCTTTAGATTTTTGTCGTTCCTCCATGTTTTCAACCAGATAATTATCAGTTTTGCTTATATTAAAACGGTTTTTCACGGTGTTAACTTTAGATTTGCTAATAAAAGAACGATAACATTTATCAGTTTTAAGGGCAGAATATATTAAGCGGAATTAGACAAGTAGTTTAAAAAATTACATCTTTCTATGGATAGAAAAAAGCAACGCCCACAAGTTAAAAAAGCTAATCGCTTCTTCTTATATATTTTGGCGTGCAGCACAGTGGGTGTGGTGTTGGGAGGAACTGCTAGCTGGGCAGAAAGCAATCGTTGTTGGCTAGCAGATTCGCCCAGCAAACAGTGCATAACTCAAAGTCCTCTGATGTCAACCATCCAAGGTATGAGTACAGGGTTAATTGCCGGAATGGGTGCGGGACTTGGTGCGACTTGGCAAATGAAGCGTGACGAGTAGTTTTAAAAACGGTAGTTGCGATCGCGCACCCACAAACTAACAGGGACTGAGTTACCTTGAGCATCTACTTTCACTTCTACAACAAAGGGTAAAGGTTTTCGTTGCGATCGCTCAATTCCTGTTTGCGCCTGACTAATATCTTTGTTGAACTGTTCCCTCCGATCTTCGGGGAAATAGTAATTTTCCAATCCATAATTAATCGTACCGTAACGTAATCGACCTTTAAGAGCAACTTGGTTAGCAGGTAAATTAGTTGGTGGGGAAGCACTTACAGCAATAGGTTTCCAAGGTTGAGGACGACCGGAAGAAGTTTGTTCTGGGGGTGCTTCTAGAATCACATACAAGTTTAAATTTTCCCTTTTTTCCTTATTTAACTTGTTCCAACCTGGTAACTTTTCCAAAGTTTGCGATCGGGAAATATCATAAGTCAGAGTTTGAGAATAACCGCGTAATAAGTCGTAAGGATCAACTGGTACAGTTTGCAAAATAGCAGTTTTTCCGGTTAAATGAACCAAAATAGCTTGAGCAGGAATAGCCACTATTAACGCCGTTTGAAAAGCCAAAGGTAGCCAAAATCTCCAAGAACGGACAGTAGGAGAAATTTCCGAATTATTATTAGTATTCATCTGTGTTCATCTGTGTTTATCTGTGGATATCTGTGGTAAAAAAAATCCTAAGTTTATAGGAATTACCCTCTCTCTGCCTGAAACTTAGATCCCCCCTAGCCCCCCTTACCAAGGGGGGAATTTAACAGAGCCCCCTTGGTAAGGGGGTTGGGGGATCTCAGTGCGTAAGTCCTAGTTTATTGTTCAGGATTAAAGTTTCTGAGATAACGTTCAAACCAGAGTCCGGCAGCAATAATACCAACACCGCAAAGGAATAAAACAAAGGCTTTAAATAACAAATTGGTGTCATATTCTAACATTCGGCTAGCAATTTGTAATGTCAGCAATATTATGCCACCCCAAAATCCGCGCCTTTCACCTGTTGCTAAAGCTTCGCGAATTAAACCAGCAGCCAGAATAAATAAAACAGCGTTGAAAACAAAGATAGCGAATGCGGAAATAGGGGCGATGTTGAGATGAAATAACAGGACAAATGCTGCGATCGCAATCATGCTACCAACAACCGCAGTAATTCGATCCATCCGTTGCCCTAAATGTAGCCATTGCCAAATTGTAAGTACCCAAAAGAAGATGACATTTATGAGTAATAAAACATCGTTTGGATTGAATTGTTTAACTAGACTTGGCTGTGTATCATTCCAAACAAATTGGAAAGAAAACATATAATATAACACTGCCAAAAAAGTTAAGGTCAAATTCCTTGCTATGATTTGAAACGGCTTACTTGAGGAATCATCAATTAATCTAAATCGCCAAAAATTATCATCATATCCCCATAATAAAGCTGGAGGTAAAACAAAAGCAGTGGTACTAATTAACGATGCTAAAAATTTATTGGGAAACTCGATTTGAGTTAAGGTTATTTCCAGAGACACAATGATTAAGATTGCACTGATACCGAATAACCAACGCGATCGACACCAATAGGCTAACGGAATAAACATCAAACTTGCTAACAGTGGCATATTTTGTAAAACCAACTTCAACCAAGAAAAATCTTCTAATCCAGACAGTTCAAAAAATCCCCACCAATAGCCAATTCCGATTAACAAAGTTGACAAAATTCCCAACAAAGTTAGACGCAAACTATAAGCCATTGCCAACACACCAATTCCCCAAACTATGTATAATCCAGCAGGGGAACCACTTTGGTGAAACATTTGCGCCATTAGTGCCATATTTGCACCTAATATTAGCGCCCCTAAAAATAACAATCCCCGACCCAAACGATTTTGCCATTGTTCAGTAGGATATCGCCATAAATAAAAACCAGCAATATTCACCCCTACAAATACACTCAGTAATAGAAAAACCCGCAATTCTCTTGACCAATCTTGCCAATTTGCCGCAACAAAAGTAATAACAGCCAACCCTAAAAGCAGACTTCCTAAGCCAATGAGAATGACAATAAATCTATTGCGAGCAGAAGTATCAAGGGTATTAAATTGATAGCGTTGGGATAATAGTTCATATTGCGACTCATTAATTAACCCCTCAGCTTGCCATGTTTTAGCCTCTTGACGTAACTGGTGACGAAACTTATCTGAAACCATACAACCATCCTAAATAAATAATAAACTCCTCCATCTCTTTCCTCTGCGTCCTCTGCGCCTGGAGCGGTTCAAAAAAATCTCATCTTTCCAACTAAAAGAAGATTCTTATAGACACATTCCAGTCTAAAATATAACTGGCATAGATTTAGTTTAACTAGCTAATCTGTGTTTTTGACTTAAATAGGACAGTTTGTATAACGTCACTATATGGAAAAAACTCCTAACTTACTAATTAAACTTAGTCGCCGTTTATTTACAGATACCAATTTACAGGAAAAATTTGTTACAGCATTATCTCAACCTCAACCTTTTAATCCTTGCATTCTTTGGTGTCGAGAAAAACTAGATGAATTGCCTTTTTTGGTTGAAACTCCCACTGATTGGCAACCAGAATTTATTGATAGATTAACTTTAGATAGCAAACCGGGTCAATCTCCTTTACATAATCAAGGTTATTATTACTGCTTAGATTTTTCTTCGGTGTTTGCTGCTTCTGTTCTGTTAACAATTACCTCTCCGGTAAAGGTAGTTTTTGATATGTGTGCTGCGCCGGGAGGAAAGGGAATTTTTGCTTGGCGAGTTTTCCAACCAGAATTATTAATTAGTAATGAGGTAATTGGTAAACGGTTGGGAATGTTAATTTCTAATTTAAAACGTTGCCAAATTCAGCCATCTATTGTAATGAATAGAGACTCTAGTGTTTTAGCAGAAAATTTTGCTCGAACTAGCGATCTAGTGATAGTTGATGCTCCTTGTACAGGGCAATCTTTGTTAGCGAAAGGTGAAAAAGCTGTGGGTTGTTTCCACCCAGCTAATATTAATCAATGTGCGAATAGGCAAAAAAGAATTATTGCTAATTCGACAAAAATTGTCGCACCTCAAGGGTATTTAGCTTATATGACTTGTACTTATTCGCCGGAAGAAAATGAGGAAGTGTGTCAATGGTTAATTAAGAAGTTTCCTCATTTTCAGGCGATCGAGGTTGAGCATTTACGGAATTATCGATCGCACTTAACCACCATACCCTGTTACCGAATTTTTCCTCAAGATAGGTTAGGCGCTGGTGCGTTTACAGCATTGTTTAAAAATACAGAAGAGGGAACAGTAAATCATCTATTTCCAGATGTTTTGGAAAATTTTTGTGTTACTCAGCTTCGCCCTGAATAGCTTTTTCGTTCCCAGGTTCAACCTGGGAACGAGAGAAGGGAGGTTCAACCTCCCCTACTGCAAAATCTGAGTTTAATTCTAGGGCATTTATTAATTTGCAGAAAATGTTGCCAGAGAGAATAGGAAACTTGATCTAAGTCAAAGATCTAATTGTACGTTTTTGGCAAACTAAAGCTAAGACAGAAAGAGGGTTGCCAAGATGACTCAGACAACAATCAATTTACAAACTGCACCTGGACATCAGGTGTTAGCAGCAGCAGGCAAGAAAATTTTGCGTCCGGGCGGAAAATCTGCGACAGAACAACTATTTAAATGGGCAAATTTTCAACCTGATGAGACTGTTTTAGAATTAGCTTCTAGTTTTGGATATAGCGCGATCGCACTTGCCCAACGCTTTGGTGTCAAAGTAGTAGGTGTAGAAAAAAATCCTGCCAGTGTAGCCCGTGCGCGTGCTAATATTCAGGCTGCTGGTTTAACAGATAAAATTACAATTATTGAAGGAGATATTTTCCACTTAGAAGCAATTTCTGGACAGTTTGATTATGTATTTGCTGAAGCAATCTTATCAATGCAATCAGCACCCGGAAAAGTAAACATTTTAAATGGAATTTATAACAAACTAAAACCAGGTGGTAAATTTCTGTCTCATGAAATGTTAGCTAATAACAGAGAAACAGAAATTCATGAAGAATTAGCCAGAGTCATCAGAAGTAATACATCACCTTTATCTCAGGCAAATTGGATCGCTAGTTTTGCTAATGCTGGATTAGAAGTTAAACAGCATCAAACTGGCAGTATGGCATTACTCAACCTGCGACGAATGATTCAGGATGAAGGATTATTTAGTACCGCTAAAATTCTTTGGAATGTTGTAAGTAATTCGCAAATTCGCCAACGAATTCTAGCCATGCACCGCATTTTTCAAAAATACCAGCAAGATTTAGGTTACATCGTTTTAGTCGCTCAAAAAAATTAACTAGCAACTCATCAATTACTACAGGCAAAAACTATGACTTCTACAAATTTAGCAACCTCATCTTTTGTAGCTCAACTTAAAGAACAAATTGAATATCCTAATGGAGGAGTATTAAGTAAAGTTTTGCTCAAGGACAATAACTGTCAGTACACACTGTTTTGTCTGGCGGGTGGCACAGAAATTTCAGAACATACTGCCACTCGCAACGCTACAATTAATGTGATTGAAGGCAAGGGAATTCTCACTTTAGAAGGGGAAGATATTACTTTAGAACCAGGTGTTTTTGTGTTTATGCCTGCTCATGCTCCCCACGCTTTAAAAACTGAGGAAAATTTAGCATTCTTACTCACACTTTCTGAGACAAAATAAACTAATCAATTTACAGGAAATTTTCTGTTGTCTGTTATGATTCTTGGCGGGGAAGGGGTAAATAAAGAATTTTCCCTTACCCTGTCCCTCATTCCCTGATAGGGATTAGTTGAAATTCCGATTTGCGAGAGATTGAGCAATCGCACCTGGCCTACGTGGGGTTTCAATCCCTGAAAGGGATTAGTAGAAATTCCGATTGCTACTTCCAATCTTTTTAGCCATTGGAGCCAAGAGTTTCAATCCCTGAAAGGGATTAGTAGAAATTCCGATCGATTGGGCTAAGCAGATGGGCGCGATTTATCTTTCGTTTCAATCCCTGAAAGGGATTAGTAGAAATTCCGATCGTGTTTTATGTTCGGGAGAGTTATGCCTTTGGTGTTTCAATCCCTGAAAGGGATTAGTTGAAATTCCGATAAAAGGCACTGCTGACGTTTTGGATTTAAAAGCTTTAGTTTCAATCCCTGAAAGGGATTAGTTGAAATTCCGATTCCACTGGCTCTCCATACGCACGTCCAGACGCTCGTTTCAATCCCTGAAAGGGATTAGTAGAAATTCCGATCTTTCATCAGCCTTTGTCTTGAAGAAGGAGTAAGTTTCAATCCCTGAAAGGGATTAGTAGAAATTCCGATAAGGTAAAAAGCTATGGCGAAAGCAATTGCACCCGTTTCAATCCCTGAAAGGGATTAGTAGAAATTCCGATCTCGCTCTCTCTTCTCTCTTCTCTCCTCTCCCTAAGTTTCAATCCCTGAAAGGGATTAGTAGAAATTCCGATGAGCTTAGTTTGGAAAATCAAGTTCCTGGCCTTTCGATGAGTTTCAATCCCTGAAAGGGATTAGTAGAAATTCCGATCAAAGTTGATTTCATCTAGATCGATCGCTGGCTGTACTTTGTTTCAATCCCTGAAAGGGATTAGTAGAAATTCCGATTCGATCGCATACGCAGAGTAGAAGAAGAAAATCAAGCGTTTCAATCCCTGAAAGGGATTAGTAGAAATTCCGATTCTGCTGATTGAAGCGAACAGGCTTCTGATATTCGTTTCAATCCCTGAAAGGGATTAGTAGAAATTCCGATGCCATTCATCAGCATGGAAATATTAGGTTACTGAGGGATTTGTTTCAATCCCTGAAAGGGATTAGTAGAAATTCCGATTTCCGATCATAATTTGGCTTCCTGAAGATCCTGGATTTAAAGAGTTTCAATCCCTGAAAGGGATTAGTAGAAATTCCGATGTGTTGCTTGTTTCTGTTTCTAATTCATCCGAATTGTCGTTTCAATCCCTGAAAGGGATTAGTAGAAATTCCGATAATCGTCCATCTTTTCTAATAGTCATAGTAAGCAAAATGTTTCAATCCCTGAAAGGGATTAGTAGAAATTCCGATCAGCATCTACAAAGAATAAATCCTTAAATTTGCAGTTTCAATCCCTGAAAGGGATTAGTAGAAATTCCGATCTTCCCTGACTCATCATTTTGGAATTTTCGGCATGGGTTTCAATCCCTGAAAGGGATTAGTAGAAATTCCGATTTCTTCTAAAAAATATGCAGTTATTCGATCAGGTGTTTCAATCCCTGAAAGGGATTAGTAGAAATTCCGATTGACTTGCTTAACGTTTTTCAGATTGTCGTTTGGCGTTTCAATCCCTGAAAGGGATTAGTAGAAATTCCGATAAGCGATGATGCGATGGCTCTGATGCACAGTTGGTTTCAATCCCTGAAAGGGATTAGTAGAAATTCCGATCCCCTGCAAAACCTTATGCCACCCATAAACTATTACGGTTTCAATCCCTGAAAGGGATTAGTAGAAATTCCGATTTTGTGGCTATAGATAAGTTATTCAATGCTTAAGTTTCAATCCCTGAAAGGGATTAGTAGAAATTCCGATTTCGATCGCAATTCCCCAGTGAGTGATTTGGAGAGGTTTCAATCCCTGAAAGGGATTAGTAGAAATTCCGATAAAGCGGCTCCCAACCATTTCAACAAAAAATAGCTAAGTTTCAATCCCTGAAAGGGATTAGTAGAAATTCCGATTCCCGTTGTCTATCGATGAGTTTGTAAAAGAAATCGTTTCAATCCCTGAAAGGGATTAGTAGAAATTCCGATCCAAATAATTGGATAAGCTAAAATTGCAAAAATCCAGTTTCAATCCCTGAAAGGGATTAGTAGAAATTCCGATCTGCAACCCAGAAAGTACAGTTCTGAGCGCATCTTATATTTGTTTCAATCCCTGAAAGGGATTAGTAGAAATTCCGATGCGATCGCAGCTTAAGCCTGTGAGAAGTGCGATCGCGTTTCAATCCCTGAAAGGGATTAGTAGAAATTCCGATGGTTTATGGACAAATGAAACGACTCCCTAGAATTCGTTTCAATCCCTGAAAGGGATTAGTAGAAATTCCGATTTTACTGTGGCATATTGGGCAGTAAATCATCGTTTTGTTTCAATCCCTGAAAGGGATTAGTAGAAATTCCGATACGAGTAGCGGTGCCCAAGCCTCTTCAATCCCGGTGTGGAATGTTTCAATCCCTGAAAGGGATTAGTAGAAATTCCGATAACCGATCGGCCTACCCGTTGGAGCATCCGCAGCATAGCAGTTTCAATCCCTGAAAGGGATTAGTAGAAATTCCGATGCTAGCCCTGATTATGGGGGCCCGGATGCTATTAGGTTTCAATCCCTGAAAGGGATTAGTAGAAATTCCGATATTAGACTCAGACTCGAAAACCCAAATAACACCAGGTTTCAATCCCTGAAAGGGATTAGTAGAAATTCCGATGCTTTACCTCCCCCCGCCCCGTCCCCCTGTGGTAATTGTTTCAATCCCTGAAAGGGATTAGTAGAAATTCCGATTTGGCATCAATCTTAGTTTCGGGTGGTTGAGCGTCTGGTTTCAATCCCTGAAAGGGATTAGTAGAAATTCCGATGAATCATCCCATTTCCTTGGGAATGGATGCGACTACGTTTCAATCCCTGAAAGGGATTAGTAGAAATTCCGATGCTAAGACATCGCTGTTTGATTATCTGGTTTGAATCTGTTTCAATCCCTGAAAGGGATTAGTAGAAATTCCGATTTGATTCTGGTTCAAGTAGATTTTCTTTATCTGATTTGAGTTTCAATCCCTGAAAGGGATTAGTAGAAATTCCGATTCTCAATACTTTGTATCGCAAATATGAATTTTTGTTTCAATCCCTGAAAGGGATTAGTAGAAATTCCGATAAGAGTAAGAGAATACTTCAATGACATTGATTTGGTTTCAATCCCTGAAAGGGATTAGTAGAAATTCCGATTGGACAATGAAGAAAAATTGAATGAAGCTTTAAAAGTTTCAATCCCTGAAAGGGATTAGTAGAAATTCCGATCGTCAGGGGAAAGTAGCAAGTCTTTCGCTCTCTGTTTCAATCCCTGAAAGGGATTAGTAGAAATTCCGATGAAATCGTTTCTTTTGTTGTTACTGTGTATATTTCGATGTTTCAATCCCTGAAAGGGATTAGTAGAAATTCCGATAAAGATTAGAGATCTTGTCGATTCGGAAATTCTTCAGTTTCAATCCCTGAAAGGGATTAGTAGAAATTCCGATGATAAACTTGCGCCAGGATAATCGCACGGGTTCTCAGTTTCAATCCCTGAAAGGGATTAGTAGAAATTCCGATCGTCTTCCACAAGCTTCCCTCGTTTCGGCTACTACGTTTCAATCCCTGAAAGGGATTAGTAGAAATTCCGATTTTAGTGAACATATCGGCTAAATAATGGGAAGTATAGCCAATGTTTCAATCCCTGAAAGGGATTAGTAGAAATTCCGATAATACCACCGATGTTGGTCACAGCCGCGACGGTCGTCCGGTGTTTCAATCCCTGAAAGGGATTAGTAGAAATTCCGATCTGTTGCCCCAACATCTTTTACTCCGATACTGCCGTTTCAATCCCTGAAAGGGATTAGTAGAAATTCCGATCCAAAAGCAAAGATTGCCGCCTTAAAAGCGATCGCACAGTTTCAATCCCTGAAAGGGATTAGTAGAAATTCCGATTCCTATCCACCAAGGTTCAATTCGCAAACTGTTTATATGGTTTCAATCCCTGAAAGGGATTAGTAGAAATTCCGATCCTTATATTGCGGTGGTATCTCAGTCATATTTCTAAAAATAGTTTCAATCCCTGAAAGGGATTAGTAGAAATTCCGATCCCAGACCCAAAGCAAAGGCCAGCGAAGCCCAGGAGCCGGGTTTCAATCCCTGAAAGGGATTAGTAGAAATTCCGATATGGGTCTTCTTGGGAATTGTTGTTTGGTAAAAAGTTTCAATCCCTGAAAGGGATTAGTAGAAATTCCGATCGTAACTACATTTAGGGCAGCGCCGGAGGAATACGTTTCAATCCCTGAAAGGGATTAGTAGAAATTCCGATTATCTATTAATGCCATTTCAGATTTAGAAGGAATTGTTTCAATCCCTGAAAGGGATTAGTAGAAATTCCGATTAAGACCAAAGTAAGTGATTGATGTTTACTTTGGTCTTTAGTTTCAATCCCTGAAAGGGATTAGTAGAAATTCCGATGTTTGGGAATGTAAGTCATATTACAAATATTTTGTGGCTGTTTCAATCCCTGAAAGGGATTAGTAGAAATTCCGATTAGATGTCAGTACAACACGAGGCATACATTCATGTTTCAATCCCTGAAAGGGATTAGTAGAAATTCCGATGTATAGTTGGTAGACGCTAAAAAGGGCAGCTACCCCAAGTTTCAATCCCTGAAAGGGATTAGTAGAAATTCCGATGCGCTAGCCTTACCTTGGTCGTCCACTGGCAAGTCGTGTTTCAATCCCTGAAAGGGATTAGTAGAAATTCCGATCCATTCTGAAAAATTAGGAGGTAAACCCATAAATCTTGTTTCAATCCCTGAAAGGGATTAGTAGAAATTCCGATTAGAGGAAGCACTGTATCGATATTTCGCCAATAAAAATCCTGTTTCAATCCCTGAAAGGGATTAGTAGAAATTCCGATGATATTATTGCAAAAAAGAATGTAGGATTTTAAGGTTTCAATCCCTGAAAGGGATTAGTAGAAATTCCGATTATATTTGATTCGCCGCAAGATATCATAATCACTGCTGGTTTCAATCCCTGAAAGGGATTAGTAGAAATTCCGATACGTTTACACCAATCACTACCTGCTCAATGATGGTGTTTCAATCCCTGAAAGGGATTAGTAGAAATTCCGATACTATCAAAGGCGGTTATCGCTCCGGCTGCACTTGTTTCAATCCCTGAAAGGGATTAGTAGAAATTCCGATCGTAAGTTCCACTGCTCTAAGGGTGTAGGCAGAGGTTTCAATCCCTGAAAGGGATTAGTAGAAATTCCGATAGCAAGACCCTAGAAACCTTAATATATTTACTTTTCGAGGTGCAATTGCGCGAGTCAATAATTAAAATACGGTTTTAGCCACTACCTTGTCAAGCAGAGAAACAAGCCAAAAGCCACAAATCCAAGCATAGAAAGCATTTCAGACTTTGCGCGGAACCGATCGCCACCACAACAAAACTCAAACACTTGCCCAGTAAAGACTTCAGCCGCCAAAAATGAACCAAGAAAAAAAACACCTACCAATCCGCGCCAAAGCTTCAATCAGTCCCTTTTCTCGATCGGGAAATTTCTCAGTCGAGTTTTTGACTCTCTCTTACATAATAGCGATCGGTAAAGCTGATTAATTAATGAATTCCTTACTCCCTCTCTAAATCCCAGTCCCCAGTCCCCAGTCCCCTTCCACTCCTGTTTTCCACCACAAGTAAGAGAGGTTGACTACTGCTCTTTTATCTCCCATGCGAGCATTAACTAAATTCTAGTTTAATTCCTGGCATCAAGCGTTGTAAATTCTTTAAAGATTTGGTCTGCCAAAGAATTTTATCTGACCCTCGTAAAACTAGATTTACATTACCTTTTTCTCGTACCTTGATCACAAACATAGAAAGCATACTAATTCCTGAACTATTAAGAAATTCCAATTCTCGCAAATTAATTGTAAAATTAGGAGTTTCTTCAATCACATTCATCAACAATTCCATTACTGGTCTATATTCCTCCATTCCAGCCAATCGCAGGAAGCCTCGAAAAAACACAGTTGATGTTTCTGGATTATGCCATATTTGGTAGTCATCTGTTTTTATTTCCAGCAATTGTCTACACCTCACCAAAGTAATAGTATTTATTTGCTATTTTTATAGCCTTTATATTTTCGTTATTAAAAATTATATATTAAAGAATTAGTTTAAATATCAAAACGTGCTATGACATTTACATGAACTATTCTTAAATCTTGCTGTAAGTAGTCAAACTTCCAACCTAATCGCGCCGAGTAATCATTAATCATAGTTAATAAACCAATGTTAGATTCTCCAGTTCCCAATGCAGTTTTTTCTAGTTGGCGGGTATAGAGTTCATCGGGATCGGAATCTAACAGTTCGTGGATAAATTTTTGATATTTTTCCACAGTTATTTCCTGGGCGTAATTACTAACTATAAAAATCAATTCTTGTTCATACAAATATAGGGTAATAGTAATCGGTAAATTGGCAGAGCGATCGCTGTATTTAACCGCATTCTCCAAAAGCTCATTAGCAATATAACTGACTATACTTTTAATTGTATTTTTCCGATTAATTTTGTTTTCAGAAATCGCATCACCAGGAAAAAAAGCAGCGAAATAGTCGCCCAAAAAGTCTGCCGAAATACCATTGTGTTCCCAGTGACGCTTTCGCGCCGCCGAGGTAGGAGAAAAATTCAAGGTGAGATAGTCATTACTAACAGGGATTTCTTCTAGGAATTCTCCAAATATCTGAACTTTAGAAGATTGAGCCATAATTTATCAGAACTTACACACTTAAGGAAAACTTTGCACTTGACCTTACGATTTTACTAATTTTTCGCCAAAAGTAACTAATTCCGCGAAATTCTTCATCTGCCTATCAGGTAGTAGGAACACCGCATCATTAATATTTTGTATCTCAGTAAACATTATAGATGCCGTGTCCCTACTCTTTTATTCTTCAACTTTGTAACCAAATTCAGCCAAACGTAGGCGAGATTGTCGCCATTTTGGTTGCACTTTCACAAATAATTCTAAATAAATTTTCCCAGCAATTAACTTTTGCATTTGTTCCCTAGCGGCACTACCAATTGCTTTAAGCATTCCGCCACCTTTACCGATTAAAATCCCTTTTTGAGAATCACGTTCAACATGGATTGTTGCCCAAACGCGAGTAATTGTTGCGGCTTCTTCTACTTGCTCAATTGTCACCGCTACTGAGTGGGGAACTTCTTCACGAGTTAACAGCAAAATTTGTTCGCGGATTAATTCGCCCATAATAAAACGTTCTGGTTGATCGGTAACTAAATCTGGGGGATAATAATAGGGGCCGGGTTCTAATTTGCTAATTAATAAGTCTTGGAGAGTTTCTATTCCTTCACTTGTCAGGGCGGAAAATTTAGCAAAAGGCCAATTATAATTTGTAGCTATTTGAATGTAACTATCATCTATAGCTTGATAATTTTTGGGTTGCTGGTCTGATTTGTTCAATCCTAAAATTATGGGAGTTTTGGTTTTTTCTAAGAGTTCGACAATAAAGCGATCGCCTCCTCCCGCCTCTTGGGAAGCATCTACCAAAAACAGCAATAAATCGACTGATTGAATGGCTACTTGGGCATTTTTTACTAGTACTTCACCTAAACGGTGATGGGGTTTATGAATACCAGGAGTATCAACAAAAATTATTTGGGCTTTTTCTGTAGTTAAAATTCCTCGCAGACGATTGCGAGTAGTTTGCGCTACTGGGGAAGTAATGGCAATTTTTTGTCCTACTAACAGATTCATTAAGGTAGATTTTCCCACATTAGGACGACCAATAATGCCGATAAAACCTGATTTAAACCCTGGTGATGCCACAGGGATAGTAAATATTTCTGATTGCTGGAAATTTTCTTCTTGGTCGTTCATTTGATCGTCAACCTTGATAAGTGCGTTTGTTCTGTATTATGCTTATGCCAAACTATCGGGGTTTAAATTATCTGGCTTTAGTAAGGTTTGAGTTTGATTATTGAGAAGTTCTGTAGCTGCTTTAGCGGTGACAGGCGGACTAAACAAGTAACCTTGAATACCATCACAATTTATCGATCGCAAAAATTTTAACTGTTCTGCTGTTTCTACTCCTTCGGCAATTAATTTTAAGTTTAGTGCGTGTCCTAAATCAATGATAGCAGTAATAATTGCCGCATCTTTGGGATGACTTATAAAATCATTAATGAATGAACGATCGATTTTCAGTTTATCTAAAGGAAATCTTTTTAACGACCACAGAGAAGAGTAACCTATTCCAAAATCATCCATAGAAACATGAATGCCCATACTTCTTAAAGAATGCAATACTGCAATTGTAAAGTCTACATCTTGGATGGCAATACTCTCTGTAATTTCTATTTCTAAATAGTCTGGGTCTAAACCTGTTTCATTTAATACTTTAGCAATAGTTTTGACTAAATCTTGTTGCTGAAATTGTTTAGCAGATAGATTTACTGCAATGCGGATTGGTGGTAAACCAGCTTGTTGCCAAAGTTTGTTTTGTTGACAGGCAGTTTTTAACACCCATTCACCAATTTGAAAGATTAATCCAGTTTCTTCCGCAACTGGAATAAAGTGATCGGGGCGAATTAATCCTTTCTCTACAGATTGCCAACGAATTAATGCTTCCATCCCCACAATTTTACCTGTAAATATATCTAATTGGGGTTGGTAGTATAATAAAAATTCTTCTCTTTGTAAGGCTTTATATAAATTATTTTCCAACACCATACGTTCTAAGGCTTTATCTCCGATCGCCGGAGTATATACTTGATAGTTATTCCGCCCTTTTTGCTTGGCTTTATACATCGCAGCATCGGCATTCTTTAGCAGTGTTTCTGCATCTTCTCCATCATAAGGAGCAAAGGAAATTCCAATACTAGCTTTGACGTAAAACTCTTGACCGTTGAAATTAAAAGGAGCACTAATTACGTGCAGAATTCGCTCTACAATATGAACAGCATTTTCTGCACTCTGAAGCCCAGGTAACAAGATAGTAAATTCATCTCCACCCCAACGCGCTACTAGGTCTCCATCGCGTAAACAAGCTTGCAATCTTTGGGCAACTTGTTGTAATAATTGATCGCCTGTAGCGTGACCGAGAGTATCATTAATGTTTTTAAAGAAGTCTAAATCGAGAAACACTACCGCCAGCATTTTGCTACCTTGTTGCAGGTGAGCTAATTCTAGGGAAAGGCGATCGTTAAATAGTAATCTATTAGGTAAACCAGTCAGTAAATCATGGGAAGCTTGATGTTTAATTGTATCTTGCACGCGCTTTTGCATTACAGCCATATAAAGATGTAATCCTAAAGCTTGCGCTAACTTAATTTCATCTTGGTTCCACTCTTTAGTTTGTCCTTTTCTGATGTCTCGCCAAGCTTGAAAAGATTTACGAGGGCGAGAATTTCTTTTGTCTTTTCTGAGTCTTCCTGCCCATAATGTTGCTGTCTCTATTTCATTTCTAAAGATTGTGAGACACCCAACACATTGTTGATGATATTGCAGCGGTACAATTAACAAAGAGCGAATCCCAGTGGATTTAAAAGCAGGTATTAATTCTTTAAATTGAGGTTCTTGGTAGATATCGGTAATAATATAAATCTGCGAAACAGGATGCTTATTATCTGGATGGTCTTGATTTATTAACGCTTGAGATTTACTTGAATTTTTGGGGAAAATATTAGTTGCGATCGGTGGTTTCATGAGTCCCCATGATTGCGATAAAATAGCAGGATTAAGATATTCAGCCTGCTTATTTTTGTCTAGGCCAATAATTTTTTGCCAAAACGAACTTTCTTCCAATTCTGCTATATTTGCTTGTTCACCACAGACAAAAACTTGTGCAGATTCCCCTATGCCATCGGGCGTAATATATAATCTGCCACCAGAACCATCTAGGACTTTAACTGCTTGATCGAGGACGGTTTGGCGAATTTTTAAATTGTTGATTGGTGAGTGTAAAATTTGGCTTATTTTATTGATTGTTGCTTCGTGATCTGCTTGATTTCTAGCGCGAAAAAGTAGATTAGATTGAGCGATCGCGATCGATAATTGATCGACTAACAATTGAATAATTTTTAACTCTCTCTCTGAATAGCGGCGCGGTTTTGCATGGTGAGAAACTAACAAACCCCAGAGTTGATTTTGGTGCAAAATTGGCACAGTTAACGAAGAACCCACCCCCATTGTAGATAGATATTCTATATGACACTCATCTACTGGACAGTAACTAATATCTTCTGAAATTAAGCTTTCTCCTGTATTCGGACAATCTAATTGACTGAGAATTTTTCGTCCAGCAGCTACATCTACAATTACCCTTTGACGGGCTTTTAAAAACATCTGACGTGCATGGTAAGGAATATCATCAGCGGGAAAATGTAGACCTAACAAGGAAGGTAAACGATGATGATAGATAGACTCTGCAATTACTTCTCCACTACCATCAGCATGAAATGAATAAATTTTTACTCTATCTGTACTTAAAAAAGCGCGGATTTCCTCTGCTGTCGTCGCTAAAATTTCCGGTAACTCTAAGGAACGACGAATTTTAGTCGCAATTCGATTCAGTAAGCTCTCCTCTGCACTGAGTGAAGCAGCCTCTGTTTCTTCTTGTAACTGAGATGTTCTTTCGCTTTCTTGTTGAGCCATGCTCTTAATTTAATTACTCCGATAAGCTATCATCATACTCTTATCTCTATTTAAGTATTTTCTCTTATATTGCATACTGAAAAAACTTTTACTATATAACTTTGTATCTAATTTTACTTTATTTTTCTTATGTATTCACCAAATTATATTTAATTTATTTAAATTTACATTAATTAAATAAATTTACAAACAAATTTATGGTAAAAAGTTCAAATTTGCAGTCCGATGGAAAAATTAGGCTGATTTTTCCATCTAGTTGATGCACCATTAACATGATTGTCCCATCCTCCATTCTCCAAGTGTGAATGTATACTCTGCACGGGCAAAAATATTCTTTTTAATTGAAGGGGAGGCTACGCAAATGCCCGTACTATTGAGTAAAAAAAGATCGATCTATCACGGTGAACAGTATAACCTAAATTTCTCTTATGTTCTAATTCATCAGTTCATTTTGCATAATAAATATCACCTCTGTAATTCTAGGAAGAAGATTACAGAGGTAATATTTATTAGTTATTCAGCTAATGATGTGCCAAACAGAAACAAACTATTAATTTAAGTTGCTAGTTACAAGTCTGCTCTTTCTTAGCCCCCCTTACTCAAGGGGGGAATAGGAAAGAATTAATAATTAGCAACTTGCGTTATTACTTGGTTTCAGTATTATTTGTTTCCGTGTTGTTTGTGTCTTCGTTACCAGCTAAATTCACTTTAAACACACGGTTTTTTGCTTCTTCTACCTTTGGCAAAGTCAGGGTGAGAATACCGTTGTTGAAATTAGCTTCAACTTTGTCATTTTGCACCGCTACAGGCAAATCAACTACTCTTTCAAATCTGCCATAGCGGAATTCAGAACGGAAGAAACCTTCTTTTTCAGTTTTGTTTTCGTAGTTATGTTCACCACGAATAACAACTGCATCGCGCAAAACGCTGATGTCTAAATCTTTCGCTTCTACTCCTGGGATTTCAGCTTTTAATGTTAAGTTATTGCCGTTATCTTGCAATTCAACTGCTGGCTTCCATAAGGTGTTTTTTGTAGGAGTAATTTCAGCAATGTCGTCAAACATTTTATCTAATTGACGGTGGAGAGTTTCTACTTCAATGAAAGGACTCCATCTAAGAATAGCCATAACTGCGTCTCCTTGTTTTCCTTAGCTATTGTTTGTTTAGCGGTTTGATTTACATTTTTATGATGTCCCAACTAACAATAATTGTTTATGGTGAGAACCGTAAAATAATAGTAGAAGTCTCCACATTTTCCGTCAGTTACTATTTTGACAAATCAATGGTGTAAAAACCATACTAAACTAGGTAGGGTATTCCTCACTACCTAAATTTTTGATAAAAGAGATAATAATTACTGGGTCTGTAACGGTTTTGAAAATTTAGCGAAAGCAGTTCGACTCTGCTCAGAACCCTTTTTTATTGATGTCAGAGCTGATTATTCAGATTAAAAATGCACTTGCTGATATACACCTTAATTTGCTGTCAAATGTTTTCTAGCACACAGCTAGAAAAGGCTTGGTAAGGGTAGAATTATCTTAAGCTACTTCAACAGAAAAACTATTATTAAGTAGAGTGAATTATGCTGACCATTTTAATGATTTTTGGGCCGATGACTTTAGCGATCGCCTACGTAGTATGGAGCGAAAACCAAATGAGTGGTAGGGTATAAAAATTATCCAAAAATTACTCACCCTTAACCAGAAATTTACCCATTAAAAACCATGAGGAATCGCATTTGAGTGCGATCGCCTGGACAGAGCAACAGATAAATTAAGTGTATCCTTTATCCTCGAACATCTCCTCACAGCAAACTTGGGTAACACCTTTTAAACCCAAACTTTCTAAGTGAGAGATCCATCGATCTGGACTGTCATTAATTTGCAAAATTCCCAAAATTTCTGCAACATCTGCTACCTCTGGAATTGTGGCAATTTTAAACCCTTGCCAATCAGCATCTAAACACAACCAATCTGGAAGGTTCTGTCGATCGAAGTTTTTAGAACTTTTCCATTCTGCTCGAAAGCAATACATTTTACCTTTTAGCATCGTACTCCTATCTTTTAAACTTTCAATATGTAATAATTGTTTTCACAAATTAAATATTGCAACCCATTCTAAATAAATTCCGTAACTAACATCACCGAAGGGAGTTCTCTGAGCAGAAGAGTAAGGGCGTGTTTTGTTGTTAATTAGTCTGCTGTGATTACAAAATTATCTGCTCTCACCCGCCCCTACAAACTCAAAACTTTCCTTAATTCCAAGGTTGAGCAACTGCTGTCAAAATGTTTAAAGGGCCAGTGTCCAGAAGCAATTGTTTTTGTTCTTGATTGCGAACTAATAAAGCGCCTGCGAAACCTAAAGAATTAATCGAAATGCCTTGAAAAAATTCTTGCGATCGCGGTACGATCATCATCCATTCTCTAGTTGCTAATAAATTGTAAGCACCATTGGGGCGATCGCCAATTTTTTCACAATCATTTAATAAACCCACAGCTTTCTGCAAATTAAAATAACATTTGAGCGTCATTTCTGCCGCAACATCTGGCGAGTTAATCCAACTAGGATCGAATTTAGCTATGGCATGAACAAAGGGTAAATCGGGAATTTTCCCTATACCTGCCTCGAATTTAGCAGTTTTCAGCAAAGGTGCGATCGGCATTTCCTCTCCATCATCAACCAAAGGCAAAGGAACTAACTGCAAATGCTTGTGTCGTTGACTAGCTCCTGCTATTGCCCCAGAATTATAAAAAGCCAAACCATCAATTTCTGCTAAAGTTAACCACATCGCCTGAAAATCTGCCCAATCTAACCAGCTTTCCTGCTCAGCAAAAGCGCGAGTAACTATTAACAAATGATGCTCCACAACATTAAACTTATTCAGCAAACATACATGAGAATCGGAAATATCTGCCACAAATAAATCTTCCTCATAAGGTAAAAAAGGATTAAAGTCTTTATCCTTTTTCGCAGGCGATTTAGCAGCATCTTTCCGTACCAAATTAGCTAAAATTCGCACCAAAAACCGAACTCTCCCTTGTTCGACAAACTCATAACTAGTGGGAATACTTTGCAATGCACCGCACTTGAGAGCATACTCAGTCTGTTCAACCAAGCGTCTCCACAAAATACTAGACTCCTGCATTGGTTTTGCTTCCGTCATCGTTAACAATTTTACTTTCAGTATATTTTTGTATTATAAATTACATTCGTTGAGAAAACTTATGTTTACCCGTTGACCTCATCTTTATAAATCTGCTCTAGAATAATAAAATTTTTTGAATAAATAGTATAGTAAAGTTGCACCCCAAAGAAAGCAGTCAATTACACGGATGGCCTAACTCCAAGCCTGGGAGATTGTGCTAAAACTACGTATTTACACTGAAGCAAGCTGACTCTAGATTATATGCAACAGGTAACAATTCAGTAAAAACAGGGTTAAAAAAATCCGAAACAAAACGGTTGTGTTTTGAATCTCTTATAGTGTGTGCGGAACTTACTCTGCCGAAATTTTAGTAGAGGTTCCCAGTTTTTAGCTGATAAACCATAATTAAACAAGCAAAGGAATTTATGAGCAGGTTTTTCACCTTTACTACAGTAGGACTGCTAGCCTTGGGTACAGTATTCGGTTCTGGCGAAGTAGCAACAGCAGTTTCTTTTGGCCCGTCTTCTGAGGAAAAGTCCTTACAAGAACTTTTGGACGCTATTACAGTAGATGGCCCCAAAATTGATACAGTAAACGCTCAAACAGGTTTCGATCTGTTTACGAACACTGCCAGTAGTGGTTCTGTTGCCACTTTCATGTTTGAACTAACTAGCAAGGCTTCTATCAGCAAGTTTGGTATTTACAATCAAAGCGGTGTCAAAGCTCAATTATTTGGTGGAAGCAACGATGTTTCAGATGGTGCAACTGTAAACTTTTTAGGGAATGGCAATGTAACTATTTCTACTATTGGTTTTCCGCCAGGAAATGCACCATCTCCTAGCATTACAACATATACTGGTTTTGGTAATGTTTTTGGGTTTTATATAGAAACTGAACAAGAAACATTTTACACTCAAAATAGCCGCAATCCAAATGGTTCTCAACAAGCTGTAATTTACCAAGGAAACAATCAAACAACTCTGCAAATTCAAGGTAGACAACCTGGAGTTTTTACAGATAATGAATTCATCATTGCTTTTGAAGATTTACTGCGGAGTATTCCAGGGAATTCTGATAGCGATTTCCAAGATTTGGTAGTTCTTGTTGAGTCAATTAAACCTACTTCTGCTATTGCTATTCCCGAACCTGGTACAGCTAACACTTTGTTAGCATTTGGCTTGGGTAGTTTTGCTTTGATGCTCAAAGGACAAAGGAGAAAGTTAGAAAGTTAAGTATGGGGACTGGGGATTGGGGAGTGGGAAGAAAGTTTTGAGTGAGAGAGTTTTGAGTTAAGGAGTTTTCCTGCTCTCCTTGTCCCCTTGTCCCCTTGTCCCCTTGTCCTAAAAATCTACTCCTCGCTTGAGTTCTACGCCTCGATCGGCATAATGTTTATGACAAATCATTTCGGAGTGAACGCTAGCAAGATCGAAATATGCGGGAGGATTGAGGCATCGACCTGTGATAATAATTTCTGTATCACGAGGTTTTCTTAGTAATGCTTGAACGATCGGTTCTTGAGGTAATAATTCTAAGTCAACTGTGGGATTAAGTTCGTCGAGAATGATCGTTTTGTAGAGTCCAGATGCGATCGCACTTCGCGCAATTTCCCACCCTCTTTCTGCTTCTACATAATCTATTTCTCGTTGTTGTCCGCGCCAGACGATCGCATCTCCACCACAACGATGATGATCCACCAGAGAAGGATAACTTTGTTGTAAAGCAGCGATCGCAGCATCTTCAGTATAACCACTCCCACCTTTAAGCCACTGCATAATTAATACTCGGTGAGACTTATCTTGACTGATTCCCCTACCGATAGCTTGTAAAGCTTTACCTAATGCACTGGTAGATTTTCCTTTACCCGCACCTGTATAAATTTCAATTCCCTCTAGCCCTTTTTCCAGAGACATTGGGTGATCGTGAGGTTTCATTTCCGAATGTAAATCAGCGATATCTAGCAGTGCTTGGGGTGCAGCTCTCCCAGTGGCAATGATTTCCACTTCCTCTGGTTTATTCTTTAATGTATGGATTACTTCCTCTACTTTGAGCAAACCTAAATCTAGCACTGGATTCAGTTCATCCAAAACAATGACAGAATATAAACCAGATGCGATCGCCCCTTTAGCAACATCCCATCCCCTTTGCGCCTCCATTCTGTCAAAGCGAGTAATCTCCTCTTTGGCAAAATACTCCGCTCTCCCTGTGCGAACTTGGTCAATCAAATGGGGAAAACCTTGCTGTAAAGCCGCTATAGCTCCGTCTTCATCATACTGTCGTCCGGGGCCTTTGAGAAACCGCAGCAGCAACACCCGATTTTGCGCCCCGGAGTTAATTCCTAAGCCAATTGAACGCAAAACTACGCCTAAAGCTGCTCTAGACTTACCTTTTCCCGCACCATCGTAAACATGGATTTGTCCCGTAATTCGTTCCGAACGCATCTGCGCTGTGCGAATACCTATTCCTACTCTCGTCATTTTGCTTGATTCTCGTCGCTGTTGTTGCAGATATTTAATATATCGTTAATAGTCGTGAGTCATCGGTTGTTCGATCGACAATTATTATTTTCCGTATCATCATAATGATAGAAGATTTATGGTTAGTGTTACCTTTACGAGCAGTTGTGTTTCAAAGTTTACTGCTCCTCATATCAATTGCTATAGAAAGTGTAGTTTTACAAAGAATTTTAAATATTAGTCGCAAAACTGCCACAGAATATTCAGCAATCCTAAATCTGTTATCAACATTTATTTGCTGGTTATGCTTTTTCTTGATTCAATCCATTCCCCTAAAAACTTTACAAATACAATTAATTCGTTATGTATTTTATGCTCGGTTTATCTCTCCGAATCTCTTCTCTGATTTCCAAAATGGGTTTTATTTTTTATTAGCTAGAATTTGTATAATATTAATTGCTTTAATAATAGAATTAATTGGTTTAGATTTTTTATTAAACTTTATTGCGGCTCAAGAGCTAGAAATTAAGCACTTAATTAGTAGCAAGGAACCTGAAGCAACAGAAAATAAAAAGAGTCGTTTCCAAAAATATCGAGAAAGCCAATTAAATAAAATTAAATTCAAAGCTACATTTTGGGCTAATTTTAGTAGTAATATTTTCATTTCTGCTTTAATTCTAATAGTAACATGAATTCAACTACCATAATTTACCAATGACTAAGTTGCTCCAAAGCTTTGCGTGGCTAATTAATTTAATTAAACCACCTCGTATTTTTAGCTGGCAAACAGTAATCTTAATAAGCATTTTTTTCTGGGTAATTTCATTTTTAGTTGGGTTAGGATGTGATAATTTAAGATTACAGAATATCTTCTCTAGCTTAGGATGTCTAGCGGTTATTTTCGGTGTTGGTTGGTTCTCCTTAGAAAACCCTATAATTGTTCAGGGATTTTCTTTAAGTACTTGGATTTGGGTAGAATTAGTTTGTTTATTTGTGGCTAGTTGGTGGCTAGATATTGCCCCATTTATTTGGATGATTTGGCCTGCATTATCAGCAATTTTTGCCGCGTGGCCAGAATTCTTTGCCGTGCAAAAGAAAATTAAAAATCTAGTAAATGAACAACGTTTCAAACTGTTAATTTGGATTTTAAGCCACTTAATTATTAGTTGTTGGATACAATTTAGTTTAATTATTCAAGATTGGGTATTGCAATATCCTAGCCTTTTAGCTGATAATTTAAGCCAGAGTGATTTCATTGTGAAAATTCAACCTTTTTCTCGTCCTATTAGTGGAGGTGAGAGAGTTTTTAATGCAATGGAACGACAATTAAAAATACAAATAGATGGTAAACTTTGGGTAGTAGTTGAGAGTTGGTTAAAGAATACCAATCAACGAGAAAAACTGCTAACCGAAGCAAAGAAAGAGATTTCTGGTGTTGCAGAAAAGCACTTATGGAATTTTCGCACAGAAATTACAGCTCAAAAAACAGGATATAATTTGTTGATGATAGCAGAATGGCAAGGGCCTAGTTATAATCCTCAAGGTTATTTCCTAAAAAAGGTCTGTCAAGTTAACGCAGTGACTCGACAACCTACCCCAGTTAAAGCTAAGTTGAGGCGAGAGAGGAAAAATAATAATGCTAGGGTAGCAACGACACCACAGGTAATAATTACAGCAAAACCTGTAAAAGTTGCTAAGATTGAATGCCAATCTGTTACCAAACAAATCATCGAACAAAATCAGCTTAAAAATTCTCCAAAATTATGAATATAGACGAAAATAAACCGACAAAATTTGATAGTATTCTGGGCAGAATTTTGGTAATTGCTTCTCATGTATTCCGCGAAATAATTCGCGATCGCGTACTCTATTTAGTTGGCTTATTTGCAATTATATTAATTGGAAGTGCCGGATTTTTACCCCTAGTCGCTGCTGGCGCACAAGATAAGATTCTCTTAGACATTGGTTTAGCAGCTATGGGAATTATTGGTTTAATTGTGGCGATTTTTATAGGCACTGGGTTAGTAAATAAAGAAATTGAAAAACGCACAGTTTTAGTATTAATCTCCAAGCCTGTTAGTCCAGCAGAATTTATTGTCGGAGAACATCTTGGGTTATCAGCCATTTTAGCTGCATTGTTGATTTCCATGTCAGCAATTTATTTGTTATCGCTGTTATTTACTCAATCCAGCTTTTCATTTTTGAGTATTCTGACAGCAGTTTTTTTCCTTTGGTTAGAATTATCTTTAATTACAGCCGTAGCCATTGTTTTGGGGGTATTTACTAGTTCTTTAATAGCTACTTTATTAACTTTTGCTGTTTATTTAATGGGACATCTCAGCCCAGATATAGTTAAATTAGGCAATTTAGCCAAAAACCCGACCCTGGAAATGGTGACACAAGGAATATACTTAATATTGCCAGATTTGTCCCGGTTAGATTTAAAAAATCAAGCAATTTATGGTTTGACTTTACTACCCAATAGTCAAACTTTATTCCTCAACTTTCTTTATGGCATAGTTTATATTGTATTGCTGTTAGCGATCGCCACAGTAATCTTCTCCCGACGACAATTTTAATTAACATTCTCAATAATTGCATTTCTAGGGATTGTACCACCACTTTGGTAACGGAAGATGAGGCTTATTAGCCTGGTTATCATCATCCAAAGGATGAGGAAAAACAGTAGTAAATGATGGATTTTTCACCCGATCGTTCCGCAAGAAAGTAAACTCTGCTACTCTGGGAATTTCTAACCCTTGTATAGTAACAGAAGCACAACAATTATTAGGGTGGATATGTACACAAGTGTGTGTCTGAAGAATTTTTTCAAATGTATGTGAAGCTAAGCGAAAAAACGGTTTACTCCAGAGTACGTGAAGGTCATGAAATTCAGCAACGATAATCCTAAAACGACTCATTAGTAGATTCGATGCACTGATAAATGTTTCATATTCATATCCTTCGATATCAATTTGTAGTAACAAATCCTCCTGCGATTCGGGAAGAGATGTTGTTACCCAATCATCAATAGTCATAAATTCATCGTTGGTCGTAATACCTATATGTTTTTTTGTGAAGTGAAAGCGTTCATGGAACTCCGCTGGCTGTTTTACAGATTTATCAGCCAAGAATACACTCATTCCCAGATCTGCACAATCCTTCTCAAAACCAGATATGTCGGAAACACCAGGGGAAAAGCAAGCTTTAATTCCTGTAAGATCATCTGGAATCAGATACCCCCCATCTCCCTTAGGCCCCAAACGAATCAATTTCTTATCTGAGGATATCGGTCGTAATTTATGTACTAATAATTCAACTTCCTTCTTGTTAGTCAACCGAGTTGAATAGGAATTTACGGCAGCTAAGGTATCTTTGGTTAGCTGTTTAAAAAATTGTTTCACTCTTAGTCCTCAATCTACAAAGTGAATTTGACTTATTTTAGTATTCCGACTGGAAAGGCAGATGGGGAGGTGGGGAGATGGGGAG
>NZ_JADEWG010000048.1 GCF_015207735.1 [Phormidium] sp. LEGE 05292 | reverse complement strand
GAGATGGGGAGATGGGGAGATGGGGGAAAATAATTCAACCAACTATTCTTCAACTCTCCCTACCTCCCTACCTTCTGCCTTCTGCTATGAGTTGTCTCATAACTCAATACTCATAAATTAATGCTCAAAACTAACTGCTTTACCTTGTCTGGGCTTGGGTTGGTTGCTGTAAAGTTCTTAAATAAATTATGAGAACAACTGTCACAAATTATAAGAAATGTTAAGCAGATTGTTGTTCAATGATTGCTGATTGGCGGAAGAACAAGGTTTATAGCAGGGTCTATCTGTAGAGAGATGCTGGTGAGAAGAGGGACTTTTAAATTTAATGGTTTATCAGCATATTCATTTGGAAATTTTTCAGGGTTTTGTAGGAACATAAATGGCAACAGGTGAATGTAAAGTTTGTTGAACGATCGCTCATCTTCACCAAAACTTTAATATATACTGAAAACCACCTAGTAAAGAAACTGGGTTGCACAGTACGAGATTTCAGCCAAGTCCAATAATTTGAGATTACTCAAGGAGAGATGGGTATGGTTTTAGCAAAAAGCCTCAACTCAACCAAGTCTTATTCATTTGGCACAATTAAAAGCTTTTTAATTTGGACGTTTACGTTATCGGTTTGCTTGCTGGTAGTAGGTTTTCCGATTGTGATGTTGATGGTGGTTGTGGGATCGGTGTTGTCGATCGCTTTGCAATCAATCATGCCCGTTAGTGCTGTTTTGTTAGTTGCTGGCGGTTTAATTGGTTTGAATGTGTTAACAATTATTGCTGGTGCAGCAATGCTTTCTTTTAAAGGAGTGAATCCCCAAGATGTATCTTGGTTAAATTGGTTGCGTGGTGATGAAAATCCAAGTCATAGTTCTGTGTATGCAGCTTGTCCTTTGACTTGTGATATAGAGTCTTCCATCTAAGGACCCTAGCTAGCCGTTTCTTATAGCGGTTCTATGGCCCGGTAGCAGCCGGGTTTTTTCATGGGAAATTTTAAGTTTTGAGTTTTGACAAAGGTGAAGGGGAGAAGTTTTGAGCTTTGACTTGAGGCAAGGAGCCGAAGGTGAAAGGTGTAAATTGGAAGGCAGTTAATAAAGTCAAGAGTTAGTTTGGTAATTGTTATAAAATATTACGATCGGGTAGTTTACCCGATGTAATTAGCTTGGGATTTTTATGCCTGAAACTATCTACAAAGTCTGTATTATTTTAGGAACGCGACCAGAAGCGATTAAATTAGCTCCGGTTATTCAACAGTTTAAGCGATCGCCTGCTTTTGAGACACAAGTGGTGTTAACAGGTCAGCATCGAGAGATGGTGGCACAAGTGATGCGCTTGTTTAAAATTGATGCCGATCGCGATTTAGAAATTATGCAGCATCAGCAAACGCTGACGGATATTACTTGTCGCAGTTTATCAGGATTAGAAAGTTTATTTACAGAAGTACAACCGGATTTGGCGATCGTTCAAGGAGATACTACTACTGCTTTTGCTGCTGCGTTAGCTGCATTTTATCAAAAGATTCCTGTCGGTCATGTAGAAGCGGGATTGAGAACGGATGATTTATTTAATCCCTACCCAGAAGAAGCGAATCGGCGGTTAATTTCCCAAATTACTCAATTACATTTTGCGCCGACTGCTTTAGCAGTGGAAAATTTGCGACGTTCGGGAGTGGTAGGCGAAATTCACCAAACTGGGAATACAGTAATTGATGCGTTATTAACTGTAGCTAAGCAAAACCCTACTTGTAATATCCCGAATTTGGATTGGCAGAAATATCGCACTTTATTAGCCACAGTTCATCGCCGGGAAAATTGGGGTGAACCATTAAGAGATATTGCGAAAGGTTTCTTGTTAATTTTAAATAAGTTTCCTGATACAGCTTTATTATTACCGTTACATCGTAATCCGACTGTTCGAGAACCTTTAAAAGAAATTTTGGGGAATCATCCGCGAGTTTTTCTGACAGAACCTTTGGATTATACAGAATTAGTGGCTGCGATTCAGGGTTGTTATTTGTTATTAACTGATTCTGGCGGACTTCAGGAAGAAGCACCGAGTTTAGGGAAACCAGTTTTAGTTTTAAGAGAGACTACGGAACGTCCAGAGGCGATCGCAGCTGGAACAGCTAAGTTAGTTGGTACTAATCCCGATCGTATCCTTTCCACTACTACTGAATTATTATGCGATCGGGAGTCTTACCAAACAATGGCAACAGCCGTTAATCCCTTTGGTGATGGTCATGCCGCAGAACGTATTTTACAAATAGTCGAAAATTACTGTCAAACAATATCAAGACTAAATTGCTACAACAATTTTAATTAAACAGCTTAATTAAAATTGTTGGTACTTTTGCCAAAGAATGGCGATCGCAGATCTGATTGCTGAACCAATTGGAGAAAGACGAATTTCAGGTGCAGCACTTTTTTCCCACTGGATGAGCTGTTTTTGAAATGTTTGTTCTTGTTTGGCGCGACGCAGAATTGCTTGACCAATAATTTTATTTTGAATTTCTTCAGTAGAAATGCCTTTTACATTGAGAAAATTCACCAACCTTTGAATACTTTCAAATAATTTTTCTGGTGGTTGAGACATAATTATAATTTCAATTTGTTGCAATACTTCGCGGTACAAACTAATGTTTTCTTGGTTCATTGGTTTTGGTTCTATTTTTGTTATTACTGGAGTACTTGTTGTTACCAGTTCCTCGTTTTTGAGTTCAATTATATTTAGTAAGCCAAGAATTTTTTGACGTTTAATTTGAAGTTTTTGTAACATATTAAAGTAAATTTCTGCTAAACGCGATCGCATCTTTTGGTTATTTACGGGGCGATTACAACTAATCTTTAATAGATAAGCACCTGCTACTGATTCAAAAGATTTAATAATGAATTTTAAATTAGGAAAATCTTGTTCAAGTTTAGCTATTGAAAAAATCAATGCTTCCCAATTTGGTGGTTCTTTAAAGTTAATTTTGATTTGGGAACTATCTTCAAGATATTGTTGTGCTAACTCTCCGGGTTTTAGATTGCGTCCGACGGGATAGCGATCGGTTGGGCTTTTAGTAGCATAATTAAATTGAGTAAAAACATAATCACAATCAATTTGGGAAAGGTCTACATCTTCTAACTGCCAATTATAAATACAACAGCCTGTCATTTGCGATCGATCTAAATTCACCCGAATCAAACTGCTTTCCAAGAACAAACACCCTGTTAAATCAGTTTCACTCAAATTTGTATCGCTCAAATAAGCACCGCTAAGATCGGCTCTTTTCAAGTTAGATCCGCGAAAATTTGCTTCACTTAAATCTGCCCGTAACATTAATACATCTTCCAAAGTAGCCCTTAATAAATAAGCTTTTCTAAAACTAGTTTTTAATAGATAAGAACCAGCTAAATTAGCCCGACTTAAGTCTGCATTATTCAGACAAGCGTCACTCAAATCTGCACCAGTTAGAATTACCCGATGTAAATCTGCTTCGCTCAAATCTGCACCACGCAAACAAACGCCGTTTAAGTTAGCTTCAGTTAAATTAGTTCCAATTAAAGTTGCATCTCGTAAATCGGCTAATTCTAAATTAGCTTCGCGCAAATTTGCCGCATTTAAGTTAGCATTAATTAACTGGGTTTTTCGCAAATTTGCTTCCATTAATTCAGCTTGAATTAATTGCGTTTGAACTAATTTGGCTTGTTCCAAATTACTTTGATCTAGTTTCGCGCCTTGGAAATTTGCGCTAGTGAGATCTGCTTGTTCTAATATTGCCCAATTTAAATCGCAATTTTGTAAATTAGCAAAATGTAAATCTGCTTTAGTTAAGTTTACACCACTTAAAATTGCTTGACTAAGATTAGCATTAGTAAAAGTAACATGGCGCAGGTCTGCTTGGCGAAGACAAGCGTTAGCTAATTGAGCGCGATTAAAAAATGACCAGCTGAGATTAGCACCTGTAAGATTAGCGCCTGTAAGGTTGATGTCTTGTAAGTTGATACCTGTAAGAATAGCTCCACTTAAATCGACACCAGCAAAATCGCGTTCTCCCTGTTTATAGCGAGTGAGAAATTCCTGTATTTCCATTGCTTCTCTTGAAAAAGGAAGGGTTTCTAGCTTTGTTTATTTAATTTTCTGAAGGAAATTCTCTCAGAAATTTGAAAATACAAAGCCAAAAACTTTCCTAGTACCGTAGGTCAACTTTAGTCTAGCCGTATTCCTTTGTTTTATTGATGTAGGGTCTTATACCTAATCTTAAGGAATTAGTTGCAACCTGAACCTTCAGACCCTTTCCCCTTTTCCCCTGTCCCTCTGCTACCTAGATTAGCAATTAAACAAACAGCTTAACTAGTGCAGCACAATAGAAATGATTGAGCAGTTGAAAACACTTAAAAAGCTGGACGGAAAAGCCTTTTTCTCTTCTGCCTTAGAGCCTTCTTGTACTAGGGTAGCCAAACAGGACGAACTCCTGTGATGGGGAGTTCTTCTGGCTGGGCAGTGGTTGATGCTTCGGTGGTATTAATTGAAGAGATTGGTAGTAACCATAAACGACTTGTTACAATGGCTGCATTGTCATCTGTTCGCACTGCGTCAGAGATTCCGGCTGCGGGTTGAGGTGTGATTAATGGTTGATCGAATAATATTGCAATTCCGTCAGGTGACAAATTCATTTGCACTTGTCGCTGATTAGGGGAGAATTCTAATAGCTTTTTAGTTTCTCCGGTTTTGAGGTTAATGGCGGCAATATATGGTTGTTCTTGATATTGTTCACCGGAGACAAGTTTGGTAAAAAGACAATAAAGGGTTTGGTTTGTGGGGTCGAATTTAGCATTTAATATTGAACCATTAATGCGTTGTAATTCTTTTTCTGTTCCTTGAGTATTGACGAGAAATAGCGATCGCGTAAAGTCTTGATTAAATTTTACTGTGGCAGCGGCTAAACCATCTCTTGAAAAAGTTAAAATTGAGCCATATTTGGGCAGAAAATCTAATGGTTGAGCTTGGGAACCTGTTAAGGGAACGATCGCTAATCCTTCGCCTTGAGTAACAGCTAAAGCTTTGCTATCTGGAGTAATTAAAAAGTCGCCTCCGGGTTTTCCTGGTAAGGGTTTTGGTGTAGAATTAGGTTGTAAAGTCCAGATGCCAAACTCGCCTGGGTTGCGCCGACTTACCAGTTGCATCACGATAGTTTGCCCATCAGGAGATAAGTCGAATTTCAAAATTTGATAATCTTTATTGTCTAAAACTAACTTTAGTTTACCTGCTGGTTCTTGAGAGACTGGTTGTTGCTCTGGGGAATTAGTATGAATACCTGTTGTTACTTCATAAAGTTGTTGTTGTAGAGCTCCTTGACGTTGGGAGTTGCGATCGTTTGCGAGAAATAATATGCGATCGCCTTGGGGATAGAATTTAAAATCTGATACTACTAAATCTTTTGGAGTTAAAACAATTGGTTTAGGTTCGGCAGCACTGAGATTAACTAACATTAATTGCCCGGAATTTTCTCCTTCTACACCTATATAAGCGAAGGCGCGATCGCGGGTGCGAAATTTTGCATTAAATGGTTGTAAAATTGCTCCGTTTTTTCCAGAGTTACTATATTTATCAGTAGCTTTTTGTAAAGTTAGTTGATACTCTGTACCATAAGGAGCAGGGGAAATTAAAGTGTAAACTAACCTGCGACCCGCCCAACTAAATTTTCCTGGTAAAGGTGGATTAATTTGTAAATTTTTTTCCACGCTGGCCCGATCCATTGGACGAGTAAAGGTAATCACAAAACGGTCATTTTCTACACCAATTTGTTTATCTTGCCAGGTGAAACTTCTGACGCGAGGTACTGAATGATCTCCCTGAAAAAGGAGAATAGCAATTGCTATCGTCAGTCCCACCATAAGTGTAATGGCAATGCGATCGAGGGATTGAATTGATTTGAATTTGATCGTTCGATTGATCATGAGTAATTGGTGATGGAGGACAATACAAGAAGGCAGAAGGCAGAAGTAAAAAAAGCTAATACAGAGCTGTTACTTATTTTTAACTCTCTAGTTATTTCTCTGATGTTGCACTAAATTTTCCGTCTAATAATTGTAAGGATTTTTCGGTTCGGGAATTGGAGTTATCGAATTAGCGTTAATAACTAACTGACGTTTACCTGATAGAGTTTCTGTGATCATCTCACCTTGTACATTTAACCAGGTATCAGGAGCAAAAGTGCTACGAGATGAGGTCAGTTTAACTGGTAAACCTACTGGATAAGCATCTGCGGCACAGCAGGTAATAACAAATCGAGATATTAATAGATAATTATCTGGCAGTTGCGGGGGATGGATGACAAATCCTTCTACTTTTGCTTTTTGTCCAGTATAAGCATCTGGTTCTGGATAAACATTTAAAGTTCTCACCCAGTCTATTAGAGTACGTTGTTCGGGATGTTTGGCGGTTTTAAATTCTTTAGGTTGAGCGCGAGTCATTAACAGAGTGTCAGTAACTCCTCGTTGTAAAGCGATTTGGCTAGTGAATATCCGAGGAGAAATAAAAAACCCTAAAATTGCTGCTGTGATTAGGATGATACTGCTTACACCAGGCGGAAATAGAGTAATATGCTGCTCTGATTGTGGGGGAATATAATTTTTCCGAGAGTAGGGTCTTTGTTTGAGATATGGTTTGAGCATTAACCATGCTTTACAGCCACCGATCGTCAATAACCCAAAGCCACCGCAAATTGTTAACCAAAAATAATCGGGGTGAATGAGCAAACCAAGTTGGTCTGTGAACCAATATTTTAACAGCAAAATACCCCAAGCAATAATGCCGATTACATCTAGCCAAGATACTAGAGATTGATTGATTTTCAGTTTTTTCTTGAATGTGAAAGCCATCGGGGAACAAGTGATAGTGAATGGGACAAGATTAGTAAAACAAAGCAGTTGGTTCCAAGGAAATAAATTTTCTACAAAGGTGTTTCACTGTTTAGTTATTTCTGCCACGCTGCATTAGTTGACGATCTAGGTTAATGGTCTTTTATCAGTTATGAGTTTTTAGTAAATCATTTGATAAATCAAGGTAAACAGGAATGTCAGTTGCGCTGCTAAAGCAAAGATATAAATTACGGCTCTTCCCTTAAAGATTGACAACATTAAGCCAATGCCTTTGAGGTCAATCATTGGCCCAAAAATTAAAAATGCGAGTAGGGAAGCGGGGGTAAATGCTGTGGCGAAGGAGAGGGCAAAAAATGAGTCTACTGTAGAGCATATAGAAACTACTGCGGCTAATACCATCATGGCGATGATGGAAGTAATAGGCCCTTGTCCTAAGCTGAGGATTAATTCGCGGGGAACTGCGACTTGAATGGTTGCTGCGATCGCACTTCCCACGATCAAAACTGCTCCAAGTTCGCGCAATTCTTGGACGCTATTCTCTAAAAACAAACCTAGCCGATATTTGATGGATTTTAAGGATTTGGTAGTACCGACACTAGCAGTCATCGGTAATGTAGCTGCATCCATGCGAATAGCTTGACCGGAACCGGAAATTAAGAAGGTTCCTGACTGCAATAAAGCTGGGACAGATTCTTCCTGCGGTGACATCTGTGACCAAAAACCTTGACGTTTTTTGGTCGGGGTAGGCATCGCGTTGGCAACCGATGTTTGCAGTAAAGGTCGCAAGTCTGCTTGAGTGCTAAATACCCAGCCAATAATGGTAGCGATCGCTAAGGAAAGGACGACGCGCAGGACAACAATTTCTGGTTGGTCGCGGAAAGCTGTCCAAGTTGCCCAAATTACAATGGGGTTAACGGTAGGTGCTGCTAGAAGAAAACCGATCGCTACTGATGCGGGTACTCCTTGGGTGATTAAGCGTCTAGCTACGGGTACGTTACCACACTCACAAACTGGAAACAGGAAACCGATTAAACTGCCAACGAAAGCACCCAATAGCGGGTGACGAGGTAAAGCATTTGCCAGCTTGCGTTCGTCAACGAACAGCAGTAGCAAACCAGAGAACAATACTCCCAGTAGTAGAAAGGGCAGAGCTTCTACTAGCAAGCTGAGAAATAGGGTAAAACCATTGTGCAATTGATTCATTAGGTTCCAGGCGGAGGGCGTTGTTTACCAGTGGAGATTGTCAAGATATTTTAACTAATTGATCCTTATTATCAAAACGGTATATCTGCTGACAACAGCAATATAGTGGTAAATAGAGATTGTTGCCAGGGGAGAGGGCTGATTAAAGGCGTTTCTAAGCTAAAGATGAACATGGTGGTTTTCTGGCTGTGATTGGTTTAAGTGTAAATCTTCACCCTTAAGAGGGATCTATTGTTCTGCCTAAAGGTAGATAGTACTTTTATGAGTGACTACTGTCACGAAAATACATTGACGCTAGTCACTGGAAATTATTACCTTAGTTTGTGTAGCGATCTGAAAAAATTTTTACATTTAGAACGATATGTCGCAATTAGCTGAACTGAACTGTAGGTCTTCAAGGTTGATTGAACTCAGTTTTGAGCAATTAAAGCTATTTGAGCCTGTAATGGCACAATATAAGCATTTAGGTTTGGAATTTCAAGGGGCGATCGCCCTAAAACCATCTAATCCAGAGTTTTTTACCCAGTCTGGTAGTTTGGTGCTGATGCCGCAGGGAAATAAAATGCTGATAACGACCACTTTTAAACATCCCGTTGCTTCAGTTCAGGCTCTAGTGTGTGGTAGTGGTTCGATCGTTTTAACTACTTACGACTTTAATGGCAAGTTGCTCGATCGGATCACTCAGTCAGCTGAGATTCCGCAAACTGTGCTATCTACTACACAAACAAAACCTCACTCTAACTGGTTAAAATCAAAGCAAAGAGGCATTACTAAAGTGGAAATACACTCTTGTACTCCGTTTATTTTGTCAAATTTTTGCTTTCAGGGTATGGCTTAAACAAGTCTTGGTTTTTTCAATGGGTGCTTCTACTTAATTATTCATTTGTTTGATTAGTCAATTATCAGGTATTAATTTATCCAATTTTTTTATTTAGCATTCTCAGATCTAACTATTAGTTTAAGTATTTCTAGTGTGATTTTTAATTTACACAGCGAAGTCTTCGGGGTGCGATCGCTATATCCTACACTCTTCATTAAACGAACAGCAGATTCATCAATAATAAATAAATTTTTTGCGTATTATTTTAATAACTGCATATTTACAGCCAAATAATATATCTGAGATTTAATTTTAGGTTAAGAAAAGTTTGTCTTCAATTTAAATTTTGATTTAGCTAAAAATTTAACAAATCTATTTTTAATTTCCGAAATTGCGGTGCTAAATTAGATACAATCTATTATTAAAATTTTTCTGTTGCCCTATAGAGATATTTGCTCATGTTTACATTACAACATTTAACTGACGAAATACCACATTTATCATCATTAGGAATGGAGAACTTGTCTTTAGATTCTACTCTCCAAGAGCTATTGCTATATGATTTGAGTATCGAAAGCAGTCAACCAGGAAAAGAAGTAGCAAAAGCTTTAGAGGTGAATCCGTTGCTACCAGGAGTTATTGTGTTAGAAAAAGGTCAGCTTTTGGGGATGATTTCCCGACGCAAGTTCTTAGAATGTCTGAGCCGACCTTATGGGTTAGAAATATTTATGAAAAGGCCAATCAAATCTTTATATTTATTAGTTCCTAACCATACTTTAGTTGTTCCTTGTTATACGTTAATTGTTGAGACAGCTAAACGGTGTTTGCAGCGTTCTCCAGAGTTAGTTGATGAACCAATAGTAGTGGAAATTGAGCCGCAAGTTTATCGTTTATTAGATATTCATCAATTATTGGTTGCTCAATCCCGCATTCATGAACTAGCAACTAACTTAATCAATGAACAAACTAAATCACAACTCTTGCAAACAGAAAAAATGGCAAGTTTGGGACAAATGGTAGCGGGAGTAGCTCATGAAATTTTAAATCCGGTTAATTTTATTGCTGGAAATTTAGAATATTTAGCCAACTATAGTCAAGATTTTATTGATTTAATTACAGCTTATGAAACAGAAGTAAATCCTATACCTGAAAGTGTCAATAACTTACGACAAGAGATAGAAATTGACTTTTTAAAAGATGATGTACAGCAAATTGTTAATAGTATGCGGTTAGGTACAGAAAGATTAGTAAAAATAGTTAATAGTTTGCGTAATTTTTCTCATATCGGGGATGGACAACAAAAAGCTATAGATATCCATGAATGCTTAGAAAGTACGTTATTAATTTTACATAATCGCATCAAGTACAGCATCGAATTAGTAAAAAATTATGGTAAATTACCGCCTGTTAGCTGTTATTCTGGGCAGTTAAGTCAAGTATTTGTCAACATTATTAACAATGCTATTGATGCGTTAATGGAAAAAGTGTCTATTGCGCCTAAGACCTGGCAAGCACAGATTACAGTTAGTACAGAAGTTGTAGAAGCTGAAGGTAGATTATGGGCAGTCGTTCGCATTAGTGATAATGGTTCAGGTATTCCTTTGGAAATACAGGGACGGATTTTTGAAACTTTTTTTACCACTAAGCCAGTAGGTAAAGGAACTGGGTTAGGATTGGCTATTAGCCATCAAATAATTACCCAAAACCATCGGGGTAAGTTGAATGTGCGATCGCAAAGTAACAAATTAGAAGACTTTTCCTCCAGTATTAGTACTCAGTTCGAGATTATGCTGCCATTAGCTTAATAAAGCAGGCGAGATCAAGCAAAGTAAATATGTTAAAACTCTATGATTTATCGGTAGTTAAAATATGTGAAAGTGGTAGGCTATTGGATGAACTAATGATAGCTTGTCATTAGAGTTATTTAACTTTCATTAGAGATTGTGTCAAAAGAATTTATTTCGTTTCCTTATTTATCTGAAGCAGATAATCAGGATCTCTCTATAGACTCCACCTTGGGGGCATTACCACTATATTCATTTACTGCCGATGTCAACTGTCTTTCGGCTGAGGTTGTGGAACTTTTCGAGAAACATAACAAATTGCCGGGAGTTATCTTATTAGATCGAGGCAAGTTTGTCGGTATGATTTCACGGTTGCGCCTGCTAGAAACTATAATTTTATCTGAAAAACAAGATTTGTTTCTCAAAAAAACACTACAATTTCTTTACAACTACGCTCGCACTGATGTTTTAATTCTTCCTGAGACTACGCCAATTTTAGTAGCAGCACAAATGGCACTGCGGCGATCGTCGGAACTTTTAGGAGAACCGATCGTCGTCCAATCAGAAACGCAGAACCATCAATTATTAGATATTCATGAGTTAAATATTGCTCATTGGCAAATTCGAGGCATTGAAACTCAAGTACGCTACGAAAGGACACAGGTGCAATTAATTCAAAGTGAAAAAATGGCTAATTTAGGGCGTTTGGTGGATGGAGTAGCCCACGAAATTTTAGATCCTGTAGGTTTTATTTGGGGAAACTTAAGCCATATTTCCACTTACACCGAAAGCTTTTTGCAGTTAATTTCCGCTTATGAAAAGTGTTTACCAGAAGCACCAAAAGAAATCACAGAATTAAAAGAAGAGATAGAATTTGACTTTTTACAACAAGACTTACCCAGAGCGATTAACAGTGTCAAAGGTGGTGCAGAACGATTAAAAAAGTTAGTCAGTAGTTTACAAAATTTTTGTCACATAGATGAGGTTTATCCTAAACCTGCTGATTTACACGCTATGTTAGATAGTATAGTTTTATTATTAAAAAGCCGCTTAAAAAGTGAAATTGAAATTATTAAAGAATACGGCGATTTACCACCAGTAACTTGTTTTGTAGGACAACTAAATCAGGTATTTATGAATATTCTTAGTAATGCTGTAGATAATTTATTGAATCAAGCGGCTTATCAAGAGTTTACAAAAGAATTGCGTGGCGACAGACAAAAATTTGTTACGCATAAACCATATATTGTAATTAAAACAACAGTTTTTTCTCCTCAATCTGGATCTAATGCTGAATCTTTAGAATCGCGTTGGATTTCAATTATTATTGGAGATAACGGCCCTAGTTTATCGCCTAGTGCGCTGAAGCAGATTTTAGATTCTTTTTCAGTAAAGAAACGTGCAGAAAAGGAAACTAGCTTAGCAGTTAGTTACCAAATTATTACTGCTAAACATGGGGGAAATTTGTTAATTCGTACACCAGACAGGGAAAATAATTTAAATTCAGAACTATTTTCTAATATGGGCAGAGAGTTTGAAATTCTCCTGCCTCTAGTCTAAAGTTATCAAATACAGGTAGTCCGAGAGCATTAGTCTAAACTTCAGTTATTAAAAATCATTAAATATTCAACAAACATGAAAAAATGTTTTATACTGATAATAAAACCGTTACTTAATTTTGCAAAATTTAACATGAAAAAATTTAAGCATAAATATTTTCAATTACCTATAATTATTAGCTCATTTTAGGTAATTTCTTGAGGTTAAAAAATGAGTTTTATAAACAGAGTCAATGAGCGAAAAATAGCAGAATCAGTAGTGAAAGAACGCAAATTGTCAGTAGAAAGTCTGATTAATAATATACCTGGGGCCATCTATCGGCGGCTATATGATAGTTATTGGACAATGGAATTTATTAGTGATGCGATCGCAGATATTGCTGGCTACTCCGCGCTTGATTTTATAGATAATCAAATTAGAAGTTTTGCTAGTATTATTTATCCTATCGATCGGGAAATTATAGAGCAAAGTATTTACAAAAGTATTAATTGTAAAAAACCTTATATTTTAGAGTATAGAATTATTCATGCAAATGGCAGTATTAAATGGGTATATGAAAAAGGACAGGCAATTCTGGCTAACTTAGGGGACGTTGAATATTTAGACGGAGCAATTTTTGATATTACCGATCGCAAAATAGCAGAATTATCCCTGCAAGAAAGTGAGTATCGTTATTACACGCTGACTAAAACCTCGCCAGTAGGAATATTTCGCCTTGACTTACAGGGAAACTGTTTATACGCCAATCAAAAATGGTGTGAAATAGCAGGAATTACCTTAGAAGAAGCATTAGAAAAAGACTGGATAACAACTATATACTCTGATGACAGAGAGCGATTTTTTCAAGAATTTAACCTGGTAACAAGTAACAAAACATCCTTTAAATTAGAGTTTCGTTTACAGCGAAGTGACAGCAAAATTATTTGGGTATTAGGGCAGATTGTCGCAGAAAAGGATAGTGAAGGTAAAATTTTAGGTTATGTAGGAAGTTTGACAGACATTAGTGAAAATAAACAAATTGAAGAAGAACTTAGGTATAGGGAAGCAAAAATTAAAGCTTTGCTGGATGCGATTCCAGATTTAGTAATTTGCCTGAAAAAAGATGGCACACTTTTAGAACATCAAACTGGGAAAAATAGTTCAATGCCGCTGTTATCTGATATGAAAGTTGGGAATAATATTTACACAATATTACCAGCACGATTAGGGCAACAGTTCATGATTAATATAGAAAAAACTCTTAATACAAAAGAGATGCAAACTTGGGAGTATCAAATATTAATTCATGGTAATTGGCGGTTTCGTGAATGTAGAATGATGGCAAGTGGTAAAGATGAAGTAATAGCAATTATCCGCGATGTTACAGAAAGCAAAATAGTAGAAATTGCATTGCATGAACACCAAAAAGAATTAAAAACATTAATAGAAAATGTCCCGGATATTATTGCTAGATTCGATCGCCAATTACGCCATCTATACGCTAATACTGCCGTTGAAAAAGTAACAGGAATGGCTCCAAAAGTTTTTCTAGGCAAAACTAATCGTGAATTAGGAATGCCCAGGCAATTAGTAAATTATTGGGAAAAATGTATGGAGTATGTATTTGCTAAAGGCAAGGCATCTGAAATAGAATTTGAATACAATACTCCCACAGGAATTAGGTACTATCACGCTAGAATTGTCCCGGAATTTTCCGAGCAAGGGGCAGTTGAAACTATATTAGCAGTGACTCGCGATGTTACCAAACAAAAACTAACAGAAAAAGCTTTAGAACAATCAGAACAAAAATTTTCACTACATATACAAAATAGTCCTGTAGCTGTAATTGAATATAACTTAAATTTTACAATTGTCGAATGGAATCCGGCTGCTGAAAAAATTTTTGGATATACTAAAAATGAAATTATTGGCTATCCTGGTTGGAGACTTATACCAGAAAATGAGCGAGCTTTGGTAGGTGAAATTTGGCATAACTTACTCAACCAAACAGGAGGGTATCGCTCCACTAATAAAAATATTACTAAAGATGGCAAAATTATTATTTGTGAATGGTATAACACTCCTTTAATTGCCGAAAATGGTGACTATATAGGTGTCACTTGTTTGGCAGAAGATATTACCGATCGCGTCCAAGCGGAATTAAGTTTACGCCAGCAAATAGAAAGAGAAAAACTATTATTAACTATTACCCAAAGAATTCATGAATCGTTAAACTTAGAAGAAATTTTAAATACTGGGGTGAGAGAAGTTCGGGAATTAATTAATAGCGATCGAGTTCTAATTTATCGTATTTGGGCTGACGGAACAGGCTGTGTAGTGACAGAAGCAGTAGTTCCTGATTGTGAAACAATTTTAGGCAGAACTTTTCCTGTAGAAGTGTTTCCCTTAGAATATCATCGGCTTTATTCCCAAGGCAGATTTTATGCGATGAGCGATCGCGATTCTGCAAAAATACCAGCTTGTTTAGTAGAATTTCTATACGAATTATCAGTAAGAGCTAAATTAGTAGTGCCATTAATGGCTGGAGAAAATCTTTGGGGATTATTAATTGCTCATCACTGTAGAGACGTGCGGGATTGGCAACCTTCAGAAATCAGTTTGTTGCAACAATTAGCTACTCAATTAGGTATTGCCATTCAACAAGCTTTATTAGTAGAACAAATGGAATTAGCTAATGCTGAATTAAAGCGATTAGCTTGTTTAGATGGCTTAACTCAAGTAGCAAATCGCCGTCACTTCAATGAATATTTAGAAAGGGAATGGCGACGAATGATTAGAGAGCAAAATCCCATAGCTTTAATTTTATGTGATATTGATTATTTCAAACTTTATAATGATACTTATGGGCATTTAGCCGGAGATTCATGCTTGCAGCAAGTTGCTGATGCGATTCAACGTGCAGTCCAACGTCCGGCTGATTTAGTTGCACGTTACGGTGGCGAAGAATTTGCTGTAATTCTCCCTAATACTAACACTGAAGGCGCATTAACTGTAGCAGAAAAAATCCGCACTTATGTAGCAGCATTGCAGATTTCTCATCAGGAATCTCAAACTAGTAAATATGTCACTTTAAGTCTAGGTGTAGCTGTGACTATACCTTGCTTGGAATTTTCATATCAAGAATTAATTAGAAGGGCGGATTTGGGACTTTATGAGGCTAAGTCTCAGGGACGCGATCGCATTATATTAAAAAGTTTTGGTTAATCATATCAATTAATTTTCTTCCGTAAACTCCCATGCTGATTGAAAAAATTCATATTCGCACAACATGGCATAATGATAGATTGGTTCAGCTGTTTCTTTAGTTTCCACATAGCGATCGACTAACGTTTCTAGTGATATTGTTAACGGTACAAATTCCGAGGAACTATAAGTGCGAATCCAGTCAGCATACTGATGTTCAGGAATCCCATTTTTCGCTAATTCTTGCCCTAAAAAAGCATACAATCGCATACAAGGAGCCATTGCTACCGCTGTTAAACCTGCGGCATTATTCCAAGCAGTAGCTAATAGGAAATCTGTATAACGGCGAGTAGCTGGAGAAGGAGAAACTTTTTGCAAATTTACTCCCCATTGTGTAGCATAATTCTGATGTAATTTTAGTTCTTCTAAAACTCCACCAGCTAAGTTGTGAAAAACTAGGAAACTCTCCAAATTAGGCGATCGTACTGCGGCTATACAATAAGCTCTTGCAAAAGCTTCTAAGAAAAAAGCATCCTGTCCAACATAATAACCAAATCGATTTTTCGGTAATGTACCTGTAGCAATTCCCTGCACAAATGGATGTACTAAACAGGCTTGTGCTAAATCTTGATTGGCTTGCCATAATTCTTGAGAAAGAGTCATATTTTTTTTTAACCACAAAGGACGCAAAGGACGCGAAAGAAAAAGATAAGGTTTTGATAATGATTTTAATATTTTTGTACCCGATCGCAATTTTTCCCTTTAAAATTTTAGTGTAAGTTTGGCTATAAACAAGGAGAACAAAGTGCCAAAATGGAAACTTGTCACAGAATTTACGTTTGATAGCGCCCATTATATCAAAGATTATGATGGCCCTTGTGGTCGGATGCACGGACATACTTATAAAGTGCGAATGGAAGCCACATCGTCGAAACTTCACTCATCAGAATTTTGTCCTCATCCAGTAATGGTAGCTGATTTTCGGACTTTACGTTGGGCGAAAAAAGATATTACGAAAGGCGGGTTAGATCATGGGATTTTGAATGAAGTAATGCCAGAAGGTTACGAAACTACGGCAGAAATGATCGCTAAGTTTATTTATGACCAAACTAAGCAAAGATTGCCAGAAGATGTGCAATTAAAAGTAGCTGTATCTGAAACTGCTAATTCTTGGGTTGAATACGAAGATGAGTAAAGTTTTGGCAAATTAACCAGAGTAGGTTGCCGACTTGCCATTGATGACCATAACCTTGTAAATTTTTAAATGTTGGAGCGATCGCAAAACTTAGCCAAATTTAAACCAAAATCAAACATGACAAAATTACAAGCTTTAATTTTTGATGTAGATGGAACTTTAGCTGATACAGAACGAGATGGTCATCGAATTGCATTCAATCAAGCTTTTGCTGAACAGGGTTTTGATTGGCATTGGTCGGAATCATTATATGGTGAATTATTGACTATTGCAGGCGGAAAAGAAAGGATTCAATATTATTTAGAGCAACATCATCCAGATTTTCTGCCTCCATCTGAATGGTCAGAATTTTTGGCAAGTTTGCACAAACTGAAAACAAAATATTACCGAAAATTGCTAACATCTGCGGCAATTCCTCTACGACCTGGAGTAAAACGATTAATTAAAGAAGCAAAAGAACAAGGTTTGCGTTTAGCTATTGCCACCACTAGTGCTTTACCAAATGCAACAGCTTTGTTAGAACAAACTCTCGACCCTGATTGGTTTGAAGTTATTGCTGCTGGCGATATTGTTCCAGCGAAAAAACCAGCGCCAGATGTCTATAATTATGTATTAGATAAAATGGGATTAGCCGCTAATGAATGCTTAGTTTTTGAAGATTCATTTCATGGTTTACAAGCGTCTATTGGCGCAGGTTTAAAAACTATTGTTACTGTTAATAATTATACTAAAGATCAAGATTTTAGTGCTGCTTGTTTGGTGGTAAATCATTTAGGCGAGTTGGATTTACCATGCGAATTTTTAGCAGGAAATATTCCATCAGTGACAGCTAATTATGTAGATTTGGCATTATTAGATCTTTTGCATAGTGATAGCTCAAGTTACTAGGTATGTTGTTGCGCCTCAGCGATCTTTTACAAACAGTCAAGAGTAAAGAAAGATCTTGCACTCCTGAGCAGAGCCTCTGTTTTTCGTTCCCAGGTTCAACCTGGGAACGAGACTAAGGAGGTTCTACTTCCCCCTAACCAGGAATTGCACCATTAAGTTTAGTTTTCAGGTCTGTCCAACTAACTCCGGCTAAGTTGGGAAGCACTACATGAGCAGCTTTTACTCGTTCAGAAGGGCCAAGTCCTACTGCATACATTCCCGCTGCTAAAGCTGCTTCAATACCTGCGGCTGCGTCTTCGACAACTAGGCAATTTTCTGGGGGAATTCCGATTAGTTTGGCGGCGTGTAAAAACAGGTCGGGTGCAGGTTTGGGACTTTGGACGCTGTAGCCATCTGCGATCGCATCTATGCGATTAGCAATTCCTAATTTTTCCACAACTGGACGAGCATTTTTACTAGCTGAACCAATAGCTATTTTAATCCCCGCTTGCTTCAATTCATCTAGTAAATTTAAAGCTCCCGGCAACAAATCGGCAGGAGAAATATTCTCAATTGATTCCACATAATAACCGTTTTTGCGCTCCATCATTTCCAGTAATTTATCTTCCGAAAATGGTTGATCTCCGGCAATTAATAACAGAGATTCTCGCCGGGATATACCTCTTAGTGCTTCGTTTGCTTCTCGATTAAAAGGCAATCCTTCTTCATCTGCTAATCTTTGCCAAGCACGATAATGAAATTCTGCGGTATCAGTGAGAACTCCATCTAAATCGAAAATTACACCTTGAATATCGGGAATTTTATTCATAGCAACAGAGGAACTATTTGGAGAAACTAAATCAAATTCATGCCAATTATCCTGCCAATGTATTTTAAATTTTAAGCGGTTCCAACCAGGGGGTAATTGTGGCTGCGCTACAGGGCCATTTTCTGCAAATTGAACCCCACCAAAACCTAAAACTACAGCTTGCCAAATACCTCCAGCACTAGCGCCATGAATGCCATCATTAGCATTACCTCGGACATCTTCTAAATCTACTAAAGCTGCCTGCATAAATCGCTCATAAGCTTCTTCATTTTTACCTAAATCTGAAGCTAAAATTGCGTGAATTGCAGGCCCTAAAGATGAACCGTAAGTTATATCTGTGCGAGGTGCGTAGTAATCCCAATTTTGCTGCAATGTTTCTTGAGTGTAGGGAATTTCTTTTGATTGGCGCATCAAGTAAAGCAGCATTAAAACATCTGGTTGCTTGAGGACTTGTCGCCTATTTGCTCCTTCAATACTCAAAATTGCTTGCATTGATTTAGTTCGAGGTTCGTAATCTTCTAAATTAATATCTTCTAGCTTAAAGAATCCTTCAAATTGTTCAATCAATGCGCTGGAATCGTCATAGAGAATCCAAAGATTAGTAGCAATATCTTGCCAACGCGATCGCCTTTCCGCAGTTAGTTTTAGTTTAGCTTTCAATTCGGCAAAGCGATCGGGAAAACTACTACTTAACCAATCATAAACTATCAACGCTTTTTCTAAATGCCATTGCGCCATGCGATTAGTAAAAACATTATTGCTGACGTGCTCGTGATACTCATCAGCACCGATTACTTCCCGAATTTCATACCGCTCTTCTTTGGTATTCCACTCAACTCTACTCATCCAAAAAATGGCAGTATCGAGAATAATTTCGGCTCCATAATCTCGCATCCATTCATCATCGCCTGTCGCTTTCCAGTAATACCAAACTGCATAAGCAACATCAGCACTAATGTGAATTTCTCTATCCCGACACCAAATTCTAATTTCTTCACCATAAGGTTGATTAGGAAGTGCCCAACGTGGCGTTACTTCATCTCCACTATCAGCACTTTCCCAAGCATACATTGCTCCTTTATATCCATAATGTGCTGCTTTGCGTCTGGCTCCATTTAATGTGTAATAACGATAGGTTAATAAGTTACGCGCAATCTTTGGTTGGGTAAAAGTAAAGAAAGGCAAAATAAAGATTTCTGTGTCCCAAAAAACATGACCCCGATATCCAAAACCGGAGAGAGTTTTTGCAGGAATACTCACTTTATCATCATAACTAGGCGCACTAATTAGTAGTTGGAATAAGTTGTAACGTACAGCTAATTGCGCTCTAGTATCTCCTTCAATTACAATATCGCTTTGATGCCAAACTTCTCGCCAAGCTGCTTCATTGGCATTTAATAATGTTACGTAGTTAGGTAACTGAGTGAGTTTATTGTGTGCTGATTCTACAGGTGTTTGTGTATCCCGTGATGTGAAAATTGTCATCAGTTTTTCTACTATGACATTGGTTCCGGGAGTGGCGATAAAAGTTGAGCTTATTGTTGGATATCCTGGTGCATTAGTAACTTGTAAGGCAGCATCTATTCCCGAAATTGCCATTTTAAATGCTATGGCTAGATCAATTCTTGAAGCACGAGTACGAGAGTTTAACCAAGTTCCTTGGTCAGTTTTTCCTTGATTAATTAATTCCCAATGATTGTATCCTTGATTTTCCGGATAGCCGTTGATGCTAGCCTGGATTTCTACAGTTACTTCTGAGTCTAAAGGTGTGATTTCAAAGCGCAATGCTAGAACATTTTGCTCTGCTAAACTAGCGAAACGTTCCCAAGAAAGGTCAACAGTTTTGTTACTAGGACTGCGCCAACGTACTCGGCGAGCGAGGGTACCGCGACGTAAATCTAATTGTCTTTGATAATTGAGGATTTGCCCTTGATCTAAGCGAAAGCGATCGCCATCTATAATTACTAAAAATGGCAGCCAATCAGGACAATTAGCCAGTTCAGTATAGACGATCGGAACATCATCATAAACACCGTGAATTAATGTTGATGGTGATGAACGCGGATAGCCTTCTTCAAAACTACCCCTAGTACCCAAATAACCATTGCCAATAGTAAAAACAGTTTCTCTAGAATGTAACTGTTCAGGCTCAAACTGGTTTTCGGTTAAAGTCCAGTCTGTGTAAATTAATGATTGAGTTGGTCGAGCTATATCCATCGGTGCTGGTGTTAGTTTCTGTAAGTATTAGTTTTTGATTTTAGATGAGTAATTCGAGATTGACATCATAGGGAGTTCTTTAATGATTCTGATTTTAAATATTAACTGGGAAAACAACTTCACACTGAAGTAAGGTTGAAGCATTCAGACACATAATCTAGACTTTGAGTAGATAAATTGTGACCGGAACGCTTAACCTCTACCCTTAAAAAAACGTTAAGCTTTTTTGCTCAGAAATTCCTCCCCCTATTTTCATAGATCAATGTTTCTGATGCTGCTCCAGGATAATTTCTGCTCTAGGTTTGTAAATTAAAAAGAAGATCGCTTCTAAGTAACGCAGTAGAGTTCCTTTGCTATTACGAGAGACGTAGTTCCAAAATTGGGAGATTTTGGCGATCGACAAAAGTTTTGTAGTATGCGATTGCCAGTTAAATTCATTACGCACCCTCTGAATCGCTTTTTCTGATACTTCTTGCCAGTATTGAGGATTTTCGGCACAACGGTCGAGAAAATTAATAATTTTTTCCGCAGTTCCCGGCAAATCTGTAGGATTGATTAAGAATCCACTTTCGCCATCTTGAATAATTTCTAGCGCACCGCCAAACTGTGTGGCAAAGGTTGGTAAACCAGAAATCATGGCTTCTAAAATCGTCATTCCGAAGGCTTCAAACCGAGCAAAATGAACAAATATACCTTGAGCATCTGCGATCAATCTATAAACTTCCCCTAACTCCGCATTTGGTAAACGCATCCCTAACCAACGAATACAACCATGAAGCTGATATTGATGAATAATTTCATGTAATCTTTCGATTTCTCTAGCTTCTTCCGGGTTAGTAGCTTCATAACTATGCAGCTTGCTAGTAACTAAGATTAAATTGCAACGTTCTTGCAACTCTTTACTCATGCCAAAACACTCTGCCAACCCCGCTAAATTCTTAATAGAATTAATCGGTGCTAACGCAAAAATTGGTCTTTTATCGGGGTTTTCTAAATGCCCTAAAACTTGTGAATCTTCGCTAGTAAAAAGTAATTCTTTAATCTTTTTACTTTGTTCACTTGAACGATTTTCCGATTGATTGTAGGGGAAAAAGAATTTTTCATCAACTCCAGGAACTAATACATTAAACTTGGGACTAAATAAATTAGCTCCATTTACCACATGATACAAATGTGGCATAGTAAAACAATTGTAAGACTCGTACTGCCCTATAGTATCGGGTGTTCCGACGATTTCTTGGAAGGAAGAAGTAATAATAAAGTCAGCAGCATTCATGCTAATTAAATCAGCCGTAAACTGCGCCGAAAAATGATACTCTTCTTCTAAATCTTGCCAGTACAAGTTACTAAATAAGTATTTGGGTTTTTCTAAAGAATGAGCGATATTGCATTGGGTGACACCTAAACGACTTGCCAACAAGAAAGCGACTAAATTCCCATCGCTGTAATTACCAATAATTAAATTGGGTTTTCCTCCCATCTCTTTGAGTAATTCTTGTTCCGAGTCTAAAGCAAAAGTTTCTAAATATGGCCAAATTTCAAACTTTCTAATCCAGTTTTGCGTAACTTTTGGGTTGAATTCCCGGAAAGGAACGCGCAATATCCAAGCATTTTCTGTTCCAGCAAGTTTTTCTAACCGTAAGTTACATTTTGTCCCTTCACAATTAGGAATCAATCTGGTTAAGATAATTACTTGCGGTTTAATTCCTAAACATTCTAAACCCGCTTGTTTAATCTCTTCTGCTAATCGGTTTTCTAAATTTCTCGCTTGATTAAGTACATAAACAACTTGACCTGCGGTTTCTGGTCTTCCAAGTACTTCTTCTTGACCTACCCAACCGTGAATGGAAATTAATACTACTCGAAAAACAGCCGGAATTCGGGCGACAAATGCTTCTAAAATAGCTGGATCGGGGGTGTCAATTAATCGCTGTAGAAGGGCGAAAGTTTCGCGTACACGGGATGCTGTATTTCCCCAACCTGGTTCAAAACCTAGTGCTTGTAATTCGGCATGAAATTTCTCATAAGGTTCTTCAGATGGTCTTTCAGCAATTAAATTTAAAGCTTGTTTGACTTGCTCTAATAATTCGGTTCCTGATTTGATTTGTTCGTTGATTAGTAAAGGGATATCATCGTATTGATGCCTTTGCAAAACTTCCCACAAAGCTTCTATCCAATAGGTAGGATTAGTTGTTATTTGACTATGCAAAGATCGATGTAAAACTGCTAAACCTTGACCAATATTTCTGGCATCACTAACTTCTGGAGAATTTTGATAAAAGGGGGCGAAGTCAAGTTCTAAAATGCGCGGTTGGTAACTGTTCACTAAACGATCGCGCACATCCAATAAAACTTTTTGATCTTCCTGTTCCCAAGTACTTAAATCTCTAGCGAATCGCCAAGCTTGTTGACTAGCGATTTTGGGACGAACTAAAAACCAAATCTGGTCATCTTCTAAAATTATTTCATGCGTGTAGTTAATTAGCTGTCCTAAAGAAGAAGAATGGAAAAAATAAGCTGGTTTTTCTGATTGGTGGCAGTAATCAGCAAAAGTTTGTAAAATCTCATTTCTGAGGAAATAATTTTTACCAGAGGTGCTTAAAGCGTTCACCAACTGTTCTAGGTCTGTTTTTTGCTCGCTGTTTAAGACAGCCTGAACCATTTCATACATAGTAATTACCCGGTTGAAGGCTGAAGCTTCTAACATTTTTAAATAGACTTACAAATAATTTAAACCTTAAAAGCGAATTTGCGATCGCGCTTTAGGCAGATTAAACATAGATTAATTATTTTTTAAGATTTACCCTCCAAAAAAAATAGTTTTAGTAGAGCTTGTTCAATTTAACCCTGTATTTTTAATTACCAAGTTATAAGTAATGAATTATATAAAACTACAATTGATTTTGCTCTCTTTATCTTAAACAGTCGAGTATTATTCTTATTTAAGCTATATTATTTATGGTTATAGTTAATCTGTTCGTCTAATGTCAACTAATCTAATATCACCTACCTCATCGGATTTTTTAGAGACTTTAACTAAAGCGGCTGCTTTGGGGCAAAAAAGCGCTCGCCCTCCCGCAGCAGAAGTAGTTCAAGCCTTATTAGAAACGGAAAAATTTACCAAACAACAACGAATAAATTACCCTTTAGAATCTTTAATCGGTTCTTGGCGACTGCATTTTGTGGTATCACCGAAAAAGTCGCGTCAGCGATCGGGAGTTAAAATGGGAAATGGGTTTTATGTACCAAAGTTTGTCAAAGCTCAAATTTCCCTTTCTCCTGCCGAAACAGATAGTAATCTCAATCCAAATCAGTTAAAAATTGCCAATCAATTGCACGTTGGCACGATCTCATTTAAGTTTAACGGGCCAGCCAAGTATTTAGGCAAGAAAAACCTTTTAGCTTTTGAATTTACCCAATTTCAACTAGGGTTTTTGGGCTTGACTATTTATAGTGGCGGCTTTCGTGGTGGGGAAAAGAAAAACCAGGAATTTGAGCAAAAACATATCCGAGATTTACCTTTTTTTGCATTCTTCGCCATTAATGAAAAGTACATTGCGGCGCGGGGTAGAGGCGGCGGTTTAGCAATTTGGGTAAAAGAAGTTTGAGGTTAATTTAGGACTTGGAGAGCAGAGAAAACAGATTAAAAATGAAAGCAAAAAATTTGCTAAATTGGATTCAGAAAACAGGGCGTTTTTTCATATTATGTTGCCTACTGTTTTTTTCAATTGTACCTCAAGCTTGGGCGGCGGATTTAGGGAATGGCGAAAAAGTGTTTCAAGCTAATTGTGTAGGTTGTCATGTTAATGGTGGGAACATCATTCGCCGAGGAAAAAACTTGAAGTTAAAAGCTTTGCAAAAAAATGGTTATGGTGATGTAGGAGCGATCGCATCCATTGTCACCAACGGTAAAGCCAATATGTCAGCATATAAAGACCGTTTAACTCAACAAGAAATCGAAAATGTAGCAGCTTACGTCTTAGAACAAGCCCAAAAAGGTTGGCAGAAATAAGCTGTCTTGCAGGGGAACAGGGGGGACAAGGGGACAAGGGGACAAGGGGACAAGGAGAATTTTTACTTCTACCTTGGAGTCTTCTGCCTTCTGCCCTCTGCCTTCTGCCTTTCTTAAGCTGCTTGAGATGGATTTAAAAACCGAGTGGCAAATTTCATCACATCGCCAAGGTCTACATCACTATATTTATCGGCATCTAAAAACGCATTTAAAACCTGATTTCTACCTCCTTGAATTCCTGGTTTACTTGCTCCCATATTCAGTAAACTGATGACACAAGAAATCAGTATAGGTAAAGCGGTTTGAATTTGCTCGGCGCTTAATTTACTTGTTTGAGCGATCGATTGAATCATTTGCTGTTGTACTTGAGGCGGAATTAAAGATGGCAACGCCGATACATTACCACCAGTACCAATAGCTTGATTCATGAGACTTTCTAAATCGCCATCTGCTAGCGATCGTTTTTGTTGTAGTACTGGGCGGAGTAAACTGCCTAAATTTGACACTATGCTTTGCATTTGAGAAGCATCTACTCCGCGATTTGCTGACAATTGATTTACAGTGTTGACAACGTATTCTATCTGAGAAACACTACCTTGCTGGTTAGGATTGTTGATTGAGCTCAAAATCTCAAAGAAGAGTCCCATTGTTTTGTTTCCTGACTTTAATAATTGACTAAATTTTGAGGAGTTGCTGATGATAGTTCGGTTTATTAGATATCTTGCTCCAGTAAGGAGGTAGAACCTCCCAACCCTCGTTACCAGGTTCAACCTGGTAACGAGAAATAGAGGCTCCGCCTCCTAGTGCAAGATCTGGGTCTACACAATGTCCGGTTTTAGACCGATAGCCATTTAGATTTACCTTCTAGAGGTACGCGAACATGGAAAGAGCGAATTAAACGCAACCAGCGACCATCTTCGGTATAGTAACCGACTTCTGCGATGTAGTCGCGATCGCTCACCGGAACACTAACGTGCCGATCCTGTTGTGTTTCTTCGCACACATACTCTTGAGTGTTGTGAGGTTGCTGATAGTCAATATCCAAATTAGTGGCATCATGAACCCGCAGCATAAACTTTTTCCCACCTTGTTGCCGGAGAGCTTCCTGATAATCTTCACTAATTTCCCAGTAAGCGTAAGCATCCTTTGCATTAAAAGGTACGAGGATAATCCGACATTCGCGTTTGAGCGGAGGTTGACCATTTGTGTAAGTATTGTTATCTTGAGAACTCTGTAAAGCGGTTGTTGCAGCTGTTCCCAATCCCACAACTGCGGCTGTACCTCCATTAAGTGTTGCAGTCTTGGCTAAATCTTCAGTTAAATTGGTGGCTGTTTCGCTGGAATCTGTCAATAAATTGGTTGTTACTTTGGCAATATTGCTTACTCCATCCGAAATAACTTGCATTGCATTACCGATAAAACCGGATGATGTGTTTGCGGGTGCGCTTGTAACGCCGTTAGACTTTGCAGAAACCGCTTCTTTTGGTGGACTAACAATTCGCAGGGAAGCAGAACGAGCCAATTTTAGCCATTGACCATCTTTAGTAATGTAGCCTATTTCTGCTATGTAATCGCGATCGCGCTGTGGAATCACAACCTGTAAATTCGCAAATTTGGAATTACATTCATATTCCTGCAAACTATTGGCTGGTTGTCGATCGAAGTCAATACCTGTAATGTCGTAAATTCTCAATAGCAGTTGTTTCCCAGACCTTTGCAACTCTGCTTGTTCTACTTCGGAAATTTCCCAGTAAACATCTGCATTTTTCATGTCACGAACTATTAACCACAAATGATTTTCTGTTGTGGTGAAAGTTGGTGTGTTAACTAAGGAAGTTGCATCTGTACCATTGGTAATAATTCCGTTATCTTTGACTTCGCTGTTGATATGCACTAGTGGAGAACGGGCAATTTTTAGCCATTGTCCATCATCTGTTATGTAACCTAACTCAGCTACATAATCGCGATCGCTCTGCGGAAGTGCAACATATAAATCTGACTTTTCTTCAACACACTCATAATCCCGCACACAATGAGCTTGTTGTGTATCTAAGTCAATGCCTCCAGTGGTGTCATAAAGTCGCAAAACTAACTTTTTATCAACTATTTGTTGTAGTTCTGCCTGTTTTTCTCTGGAAATTTCCCAGGAAGCAAAAGCATCTTGAGAGTTTCTCTGGACTAGAATTAACCGACTTTCTTGAGTAACTGGAGTTTCTGAGGATTGTGATTGAACGATCGTATTAGCTAACCCAACTCCAGCAGCGGCAGCGGCGACTCCTAATGCACCTGTAGTAACACCAGAAATTCCGTTACCTTGGACTTTGCCGTTGATTCGCACTGGTGAAGAACGGGCAATTTTTAGCCATTGTCCATAGTCGGTAACGTAACCAATCTCGGCAGTGTAATCGCGTTCACCCTGCGGAATGGCAATTTGTAAACCTGAGCTTTGTTCGTCGCAGTCGAATTCCCACTCACTATCAGCTGGTTGAGTATCTAAGTCAATGTCTCCCGTAGTGTCATAAAGTCGCAAGACTAGTTTGTTCCCACCTAGTTCTTGTAGTTCTGTCTGTTTTTCAGAAGAAATTTCCCAGGAAGCATAAGCATCTTGAGAGTTTCTTTGGACTAGAGTTAACTTACTTTCTGGAGTGAGGGGAGTTTCAGAGGTTTGTGTAGGAACGATCGTATCAGCTAACCCAACTCCAGCAGCAGAATTTCCGTTATGTTGGACTTCGCTGTTGATTCGCACTGGTGAAGAACGAGCAATTTTTAGCCATTGTCCATAGTCGGTAATGTAACCGATCTCGGCGGTGTAATCACGTTCGCTCTGGGGAATGGCAATTTCTAAATTTGAGGTTTGTTCGTCGCAGTCAAATTCCCACTCACTATAGACTGATTGCGTATCTAAATCAAAGCCGCCAGTGGTGTCATAAAGTCGTAAGACTAGTTTGTTCCCACCCAGTTCTCGTAGTTCTGTCTGTTTTTCTGGAGTAATTTCCCAGCAAGCATGAGCTTTTTGGGAATTTTCCGGGACTATAATTAACCTATTTGCTTGAATGACGGGAGTTACAGAGGTTTTTGTGGGAACGATCGGATCAACTAACCCAACTCCAGCAGCAGCAACATTTCCGTTACCTTGAACTTCGCTGTTAATTCGCACTGTTGAAGAACGGGCAATCTTTAGCCATTGTCCATAGTCGGTAATGTAACCGATTTCGGCGGTGTAATCGCGTTCGCTTTGCGGAATGGCAATCTGTAAATCTGAACTTTGTTCGTCGCAGTCAAATTCCCACTCACTATGGGCTGATTGAGTATTTAAGTCAATACCGCCAGTGGTGTCATAAAGTCGTAAGACTAATTTTTGCCCACCCAGTTGTTGTATTTCTGTGTGTTTTTCTGGAGAAATTTCCCAGCAAGCATGAACATTTTGGGAATTTTCCGGGACTAGAATTAACCGATTTTCGTGAAGGACGAGAGTTTCAGCAGTTTCTTTTGTAGTTAGCGCATCTGCTAACCCAACTCCAGCAGCGGCAGCGGTTTCTGCTGCTGTTTCGGGGATACTGCTATCTGTTGGTTCACCTGCTGGAACTCTAACATGAAGAGAACGAATCACTTTTAGCCAGCGATCATCACTTGTGAGATAACCGAGTTCGACGATATAATCACGTTCGGGAAGTGCGATCGGCAAATGTAAATCCTGCTGCTGTTCGCTACAGTCAAACTCCTTAACGCTGTGAGGTGTTTGATGATCCATGTCAATACTGGTGACATCATAAAGACGCAGCTTCATTTTTTCCCCACCTTGTTGCCGCATCTCTTCCTTCACTCGATCGGGAATTTCCCAATAGGCGTAAGCATCCTGACTATTCCGAAGTGTCAGAATAATTCGGCTTTTCGGAGTTTTTGCTGGAACTACAGGCGGAACAACAACAGGCGCAGCACCTTTGCCACCTCGACCTTTGAACAACCACCAAAGTAACCCACCGAAAAGAGGCAGCAGCAACAACCAAAGCCAAGGCGCAATTCCACTCTTTGACTCATCAGTGGCAACTGCGTTTTTAGCAGGTTTGGGTTTTGCTGCTGGTGGAGATGAAACTTTATCAGTAACAGCGGTTGGAGGTTTGGGTTTTGCTGCTGGTGGAGATGAAGCATTTGGAGTGACGGCGGCTGGAGGTTTGGCGGGTGTCGTCCCATTAATGGCTACTATTGCCCCAGAAACTCTACCAGCTTCGATTAACTTTTGGTTTTGCGAAGATGTGGCATTACCCAAAAATGCGAGTATCGCTGGAGTTGCGTTCGATTTCTTGTAAACGTAGATCAGGGGTTGAGAGAAGGGATAGCGAGGATTGTTCGGTAGAACATTGTGCATCTGGACAATTCGCACTTTGGGATTGTTGACAACCTGATCGGAAATTGCGTACCCAATTCCAGTTTTTCCCAGATTCCTAATTACTGCTTCGGTGCTATCTTTAGCAACTGTTTTGTGGTTTGAGCTAATTTTAAAGCCGTCTGTTCGGAAAATGTTGTATGTAAATAATCCTTGACGAGTGTCGCTACTCGTTGGGCGATCGATTATGCGAATTTTCCCTGGTTTTCCACCAACTTGTGACCAGTTGGAGATTTCACCATTATAAATTTTGGCAAACTGTTGGGCTGTAATACTTTTCTGAAATTGGTTATTCCGCCCAACTATGATGGCGATTTTGTTGCGAGTTACAGGAACAGCAACTAATCCTTGGGCTTTTTCTTCTTTGGTCAAGGGGCGACCAATGGCAGCTATATCTATTTTTCCTTCTTTTAACGCTTTGAGTGCAGCATCAGTTCCTTGATAAGAAAGTTTAATTTTTGTCCCCGGATATTTAGTTTCAAAATTTTTCTCCAAGGCTTTATTAATCTCGCTCATGCTGGTGGAACCATCGATCCGTAATGATTTGCCACGAGGAAGTTCCTTGGGCATTGGAAAAGAAGTCTCATTAGATGATTGTGCTAGCAGGGGACGGGCTGTAGAATTGGCTGCGATCGGAGCGGCAGCTGCCAAAGCTAGCGTTATTGCTAGTGTTGCTAATGGTTTTTGTTGTTTACCAGGCACTTTTTTAACCCTTTGTATACTAGAAAACTTTACAGCGAACAACCGAAATTAAACATGATTTTAACCTGTAAGTTAATATCTTTTGATCGATCGGTTTTTGTCAACTCTAATCTAGTTAATATTTATCAACCAATGGGTTGCCAACACTAAAAGAAATTTCTTACCCAGGATTTTTCAGAGAACCGGGGTTTTTTGCCTAATTCCTAAAGTACTTAATTGTAACGACTTATACTATTAAATGGTTGGTTGTTATAGCCTTTTACAGAAGGGTTCCAGGAAGGGCAAAGCCTAAAGGTTAAAATTTATTTCTCATTTCTCCCTATTTCCCCACTTATCTATTAACTCAAGTTGCTAGTTACAAGTCTGGCTCTTTCTTAGCCCCCCTTATTAAGGGGGGTTGGGGGGATCTAAGGCTGGTAATCACAGTCTTAGATCCCCCCACTACCCCCCTTACTCAAGGGGGGAACTCCGAAAGAATTAATAACTAGCAACTTGCGTTATTATTTCTTGTAGTGCGGTAAACACCACTCTCAATAGTGTGGTTTTCCTACTGATTTTAGTTGTATAACTAGGCATGATCGAATTAATTGAATTCTTGAGTGGGTTTAAACCTGCACACAAAAAATGAACGCACAATTTGAAACAATTGAAAATCAAGCACCAACTGTAATTGTTGAACCAAACACTGTTGAAGAAGTGGAAACAGCTACTGAAAATCAGGAAAAAGTGCGGGTTGAAGAAGTCAAATTTAACCGCGATACCGTAGCTGATTTCTACAAAAATGTGGTTGGTAAAACAGAGAATCGTTACTTGATAGTTAAAAATAAGCAAGGTCGAGTTTTGACCGAAATTCCTCTGTTAGTTGGTGTTCCTGGATTAGTTGTGGGTACAGTTGTATTTCCTTTTGCTGCGGCGGTAGTAGCTGTAGCAGCAACAGTAGCTAACCTAACTGTTGCGATCGAACGAAAGCAGTAAAATCTCCTTTAGGTAGGTATTTAAAATTTCACGGCGCTTGTTCCTCTTTGGTTGTAGGAAGGCGCTGTTTGTTTATGATAGAAGAACGGCAGAAGGTAGAAAGGCAGAAGCAGAAAAATATTATTCTAATCGTCTTGAGCTTTGCTCTGAAAAAATCCAAACTCATAGTTAAATTTTTCTAGGTAATGGAACAAATTCAAGCTATTTTTTACTTAAAACAAACCGATCCGATATTGGCTAAAGTAATTGAGCAAATTGGTACTGATAGTTTAGAGTTGACTTACTATCAAGAAAACTTAGATTTACTCACTTCACTTTCCCAAGCAATTATTTTTCAACAGATTTCTACTAAAGTAGCAACAAAAATCTTTCAAAGGTTTTTGTTATTATATCAACAGTCCGATCGCCAATTAACAGCGCAAGCCATTCTCGAAACTCCAGAAGAGATACTTCGCAGTGTGGGAATTTCTCGCCCTAAAGTTACTTATTTAAAAGATTTAGCTTTAAAAATTGAGCAAGGATTACCGACGTTACCAGAATTAGTATTAATGGAAGATGAGGCGGTAATTGAAAGTTTGACGCAAGTTAAAGGTATAGGAAAATGGACAGCACAAATGTTTTTAATTTTCCATTTGCAACGACTTGATGTATTACCAGTTAATGATTTGGGTATCCGTAGTGCGATCGCCAAACTATACAACTTAGACACATTACCAGATCCCAAAACCATCGAGAAATTAGCCCAAAAATGGCAACCTTATCGTAGTCTCGCTTGTCGCTACTTGTGGCGTAGTTTGGCAATTAGCGATCGACTTTCTTAGAACCGATCGTAATCTACATCTAAACATTTAAGTAATCTATATCATTCAAAAGTTACATCTTCGTATAGTGCTGCTAAACTTCCTTCAAAACCAACACTTTTCAATTGAAATATTTGCTGTTCAGGTGTATAAAACTGTAACACCCAAAGCCCTTCACTATTGCGGCGAAAGCATTCAACTCGCTGACGTTTGGTGTTAATCAAAACATATTCTTGCAGACTTTCTAGCTGTTGGTAATCTACAAATTTATCGCCTCTGTCGAAAGCTTCTGTAGAGTCCGATAAAACTTCTACAATTAAGCAGGGAAATCGTTTATGATTTGGTGTTTGCTTGTCTCGTTCATCGCAAGTCACCATAACATCAGGGTAATAAAAGCAATTTAAAGATTCAATTCGCGCTTTCATATCAGCAATATAAACGCGACAACCTGAACCTCGAACATGATTGCGGAGAAGTGCAGCCAGGTTAAGGGCAATAGTAACATGAGAATCGCTTGCCCCTGCCATAGCATAAATTTGCCCATCAATATATTCATGTTTGATCGGGCTTTGTTCCTCCATTTCGAGGTATTCTTTAGGCGTGAAATAAGAGGGTTGTGGTGAAGCAATCATGATAACACCTTTTAGTTGTATTTATCTGCGTTTATCTGCGTTTATCTGCGGTTAAAATTTTCTTCTATTCTTGCATCAAAGCTTGAAACCTTGCATCATTCCGAATTAGATCCCCCTAAATCCCCCTTATTAAGCAGGGGGACTTTGAATGCTGTATTCCCCTTATTAAGCAGGGGGACTTTGAATGCTGTATTCCCCTTATTAAGCAGGGGGACTTTGAAAACAGTTCCCCCCTTATTAAGGGGGGTTAGGGGGGATCAAACATACAAACTCGCCACATATTTCCCATAACCATTATAAGGAAGAGTCTCCTTTCTTTCCCAAGAAAAACCCGGCCCTTTACCTACAAATTTCTCCGTCGCTTGTGACCAACGGGGATGAGGTTTTGTCGGATTTACATTCGCCTCAAAATCATATTCATCCGGTACTAAAGTATTCCAATAAGTAGCAGGTTGCTTTTCCAAAAACTCAATTTTTACAATTGATTTTGCCCCCTTAAACCCGTACTTCCAAGGCAACACTGCCCGAATTGGCGCACCATGTTGATCTGGCAATAAATGACCGTAAATCCCAACAGCAAAAAACGCCAGATCGTTCGCCATTTCTTCAATTCGCAAACCTTCTTGGTAAGGCCAAGGTAACTTTTTCACCAAACTTACCAGCGAGCCATGAGTAACTTTGGGATCGTAATAAGAACTAAATCGGACAAATTTTGCTTGGGAAGTTGGTTCAACTGCGGCGATAATATCTCGCATCGGAAAACCAATCCAAGGAATTACCATTGACCAAGCTTCTACACAGCGAAAACGGTAGATTCTTTCTTGTAAATTAAACTTTTTCTGTAAATCATCTAAGTCATAAGTGCGGGGATTTTTAACTAATCCTGTTACTTCAACTTTCCAAGTATCAGTAGGTAAAGCTTGGGCGGCTTGCCAAATCGATTTACCACTGCCAAACTCATAGAAATTGTTATATTGTCCAGCTAATTTTTCGTCGGTAATTGGTCGATCGACCTGAGCAAACGCCGGATTTAGTTTAACTCCAGTTAACTTAGGTTTATTTAGCGTTTTGTCCAACTCAACATTTTCTGATGAGGAAGACTGCTCACAACCAACAATAGGCAAAATACTTGCACCTAAACCAGCCCCTACCAGGGTTTTGAGAAAGCGTCGCCGATTATAAAAAGCGGCTTCTGGTGTTACTTCATTTTCAGGAATTTCCCAGGATTTTGGCACGCGAATAATCGGCATTTTAAATTAACTCCTCATGTTTAACTTTCTAAGTTTTATTGTAGTAAAGCTTCAAATTCTTGATAACCGCGAATTGAGTCAAAATAAGCATCAGTTAGAGCTAGTTGGAGATATTTTTTGGGGTAAAGATCGATCGCTCTTTCTAAACTTTCCACTGCTAACTCAACCTTTCTCAGTTTGGCACAACAACAAGCTTTATAGTACAACGCACTAGCATCTTTTGGTTGCAATTCTAATGCTTTATTGTAACTTGCGATCGCACTTTGATATCTTCCCAAACAACGCAGTGCATCTCCTCGGCGCAACCAACACCAAAAATCTTGGGGTTTAGTTTTTAGAGCTTTATTGTAACTAGAAATCGCCTCTTTATCGCGCCCCAAATATCGCAAACAATCACCACGCCAATACCAACACCAATAATCATCAGCTCTGATATTCATTGCTTGCTCATAAGATGCGATCGCCTCATCAAACCGATGCAATTCTCGCAAAACATGACCGCGATTATAAAAAGACCAATAATCATTTGGCTTCAATTCTAAAGCTTGGTTATAGGAATCAAGTGCCTCGGCAAAACGTTCAACTTTGCGTAGTGCATGACCCCGCCAATACCAAACCCAGTAATCTTTGGTATACAATTTCAATGCTTCATTGTAAGATGCGATCGCCTCTTCATAACGACCCAAATCATCTAAAGCATTTCCCCTTTGATACCATGCTCGATAATCTCTCGGTTGCCGTTCTATAGCCCTCTCATAACTAGCAACCGCATCGTAGTATCTGCCCATAACTCGTAACTTATTACCTCGCCTATACCATGAGCGATAGTCATCTGGCCTACATTCTAAAGCTTTATTATGACTACCAATAACCTCTTCAAATGTACTCAAGCTAATCATAATAAACACTGAAGTAAGCACGACACTCTACTTGAGTATACGAAATTTTTTATTAATATAATCAACAAAAATTAAAAAGCCAGAAGTCAGCACTACGCCAACTCCCGACTTATTCACAACACTTAAAATTCAGTTGCAAAATTTATTACTGAGCTTGACCACTGTTGTTAACATTTCCACTGTTGAGCATTGCACCCCAAGTTTGTGGCCCAACAATACCATCAACAGGCAAGTTTTGTGATTGTTGGAATTGTCTCACAGCAGCCTGAGTCTGAGACCCATAAACCCCATCCGGTGCATTTCTATATAAACCTTGTTGACTCAACAAAGCCTGCACATCTCTAACAGCTTGACCTTGGCTACCTACTCTCAAGATAGGAGCTTGATTTGGAGAGTATTGACTCAGAGGAGATGTGCCATCTGTCGAAGGTGTAGAGGGTAAGGTAATTGTAGAAGGAGAATTGTTTTGTGATGGCTGAACTGTAGATGGAGAGGCAGGTGCAGCGTTATTTTGATTTGGCTGAGTTGGTGACTGATTCAATTGATTTTGATCCATCTGATTCATTTGATTTGAATCAGTAGTTTGTGCTTTTGCTTCCAGCCCACCAAATAAAAGTCCCGCAGCAGAAATCGCAGATATTACACCAATGGATAAAAGATTGGATTTCAACAGTTTAGTAGCCATAAATTATTTACTCCTTGCTGAATTCTTTCGGAAAGTTTGTTTTTCTATGTTTCCAGGTTAGACAAGTATGAAAGGCAGATCATAATGCCGAAGTTAGAGATAATTAATAAAATTTATATTACCTAAGAAAGAAGTAGAATTATTTTCTGCAATTTGACAGATGATCGGTCAAATAAATAGTCAAGTCATCATTTTTCTAGTTAGCAAACTTAAAATATTTGTTGTTAAAGATGAGCTAAATGCTATATTCTATAACTGTGAAGGAAATGTGACAGAAAACCTAGCTAATCAAACTGTTTTCTTATGATTTTGCGACAATTGGCAATATTTGTACTGGCTTTTACTCTTTATTTCTCGGCTTTACCAGCACAAGCAGCCACCAAATACGCCCCTCCTTTATCATTTAGTAATGCCCAACTTCCCGGTCGAGATTTTTCCGGGCAAACATTACCAGCAGCAGAATTTTCCAACGCCAATCTCTTCCAAACAAACTTTGCTAATGCTGACTTACGTGGTGCAGTGATGAGCGCGTCTGTAATGAACAAAGCAAACTTACACGCCGCCGACTTAACTTATGCAATGCTCGATCAAGCTAATCTCACCGACGCAGATTTAAGTGATGCTGTCTTAGTTGAATCGATTTTGTTACGTTCCACTTTTCAAAATACCAATATCGCTGGTGCAGACTTTACAGATGCGCTTTTAGATGGAGGACAAATCAGAGAATTGTGTCAAGTAGCAACCGGGGTAAATCCTCAAACTGGCGTATCTACCCGTGAGTCTTTAGGTTGTCGTTGAAGCTGGCTGATTTAATTTTTAAACGCTCTAATTTACTCGCGGGAACTGCTACAGAATTTGCCGGATAAGGGCTGGCAAAACTCACTTCTAAGTGAGGTGATGTTGGTCTAACAATCTTATATTCAAAATTAGCGAGAAATTCATAAATATCTCGAATTTTATGCTGTTTGTCACTATAAAATAACTCAAGTGTTTCAAAATAAATCAGTGGACGAAACTTTTCCAAAGTTGCCTTACCACCTAAAAGTACATCATATTCCATTCCTTCGACATCAATTTTAATTACATCGATTCTGCTAATATTTTCCTGCAATACCCACTCATCCAAAGAGATGATTTCTACCGGAACACCATAACTAATATGCAGCGAACCATTACCTCTGTAATTCTCATCTTCATGGTAAAAAAGTTGACTTTTGGTTAATCCTAAACCCAAAGGTACAACCTCAATACAATCCTTCAATTGCGGATTTACATCTATATTTGCTTGTAAGCGAGAACGAATCGTTACCCCAGGTTCAAAAGCATAGATTTTTCCATCACTAATTACACTCGCAGCTACCAAAGTTAAAGCGCCACAATTAGCACCTACATCTAAAAAAACATCCCCCGGACGGATAACTTTATGTAAAAAATTAGTGGTTACTATGTCATAAACACCACCAAGCCAAATTGAAGCTTCGATCGGATAAGTAGTATCAACATAAAAATTATAAAGACCGCAATAATTTTTCACTAAATAACGTTGACCTTTCGGTAAAATAGTAGCGAATTTTCCTGCACCTCTACCTGTTAACAAAGAAATTATCTTGACGATCGAGCGGTAAATATTACTAACTATAAATAGCCAAATTTGTTTCATAATGGTGATTAGGTATTGGGTGATGGAATTACCAAAGACCGATGATTAGCGATCGAGAAAATAATAGCAATGAACAGAATAAAACGGGTTGGCGTAATTGGTGGAGGGCAGTTAGCTTGGATGATGGCAGATGCAGCCAAAGCATTAGATATTGAACTAATAGTGCAAACTCCCCAAGCAACAGACCCAGCAGCTGCAATAGCATCAGAAACTATTTTGGCACCAATAGACGACGCAGCTGCTACAGCATTGATGGCAAAAAAATGTGATGTAATTACATTCGAGAATGAGTTTATCAACCTGGAAGCTTTGATGTCCCTACAATCTCAAGGTACTTGCTTTCGTCCCAGGTTAGAAGTTTTAGCACCTTTACTCGACAAATATCATCAACGTTGCTATCTCAAAGATATTGGATTGCCAGTTCCTAAATTTGTGGCGCTTGAAGGGGCGGCGGTGACAGAGGAGAGAATTACAAGAATGACAGGCATCTTGCCTGTCCTACAAGACTGGACACAGGAATTTCCGGTGGTTTTGAAGGCGCGACGACATGGGTATGATGGTCAGGGAACATTCATTTTAAAAGATCAACAGTCTTTGGAAGAGATTTTGCAGAAAATTGGAAAAACTCCGGTTTTATTGGAAGAATACGTTCCCTTTAGTAAAGAATTAGCAGTAATCGCAGCACGTTCTGTTGAGGGAGAAATTGTTACTTATCCAGTTGTAGAAACTCAACAAGAAGACCAAGTTTGTCGGCGGGTGTTAGCGCCAGCAAATATCGATCGAGCAGTACAATTACAAGTTGAAGCGATCGCACACACTCTCTTAAACAGCTTACAAGCGATCGGTTTATTCGGGATCGAACTCTTCCTCACCACCGAAGGCAAAATCTTAGTCAACGAAATCGCCCCCCGCACACACAACTCCGGGCACTTCACCATCGATGCCAGCTACACCTCCCAATTTGAAATGCACCTCCGAAGCGTCAGCGGTTTACCTTTAGGCAATCCCGCCTTAAAATGCGACGCAGCAGTAATGGTCAACCTTTTGGGATACGAACATTCCCACAGCGACTACCAAGAAAAACGCCAAAAACTCGCCCAAATCCCCAATTGCCACGTCCTCTGGTATGGAAAAACCGAATCCCGCCCCGGCAGAAAACTCGGTCACGTCACCATACTGTTAAATAATAGCGATCGATCGTCAACCACCACCCAACAACAACTCCAACAACTCGCCCAACAAGTAGAATCCATTTGGTACGAAAGGTGATTGGGGACTAGGGACTGGGGACTGGGAAGAAGAGGTGGGGAGATGGGGAGGTAGGGAGATAGGGGGAATTGAAGAGGTAGTTAGTTAAATTATCTTCCCTAGTCACCCAGTACCCAGTACCCAGTCCCTAGTCCCCAGTACCCACTACCTACTACCGAATTTGAAAATAGAGTATAGAATAAGAAACAGGTTACTCTGCGGCGTTGGTGACTGCCAATAATGTTTTGTGATCTATGCTTTTTCAATAAGGGAGTCTAGAGAGAGCTTAGCGGCAGTAGACCGAGCTTTGTTACTCGGAAACTTTTAAGCTAGAGCCAAAGACACCCACCTGGATTTAAGTCCAGGTCAAAAACTGAGGCAAAACGGCGTTGCGGAAACCCATAAGAATCAATTACCTCTGTCTGTAGACAGGGGTAATTTGTTATTGGGGTGATGGGGGACTGGGGACTGGGAACAAGGGGACAAGGGGACAACTTAAAACTTTTTCCCTAACTCAAAACTCAAAACTCAAAACTTCCCCAGTCCCCAGTCCCTAGTCCCTCAGCTTTCTCAAAAATTGTCAGGAAAATAGTACAAATTTGTCCCTTCTATTCCTTCAGAAAGAGTTACCATTAAGTGAAAACGAATGGTATACCGGATTTGAGATTAAGCGCTACTTCTCAATTGCCGAAAGTGTCAGACTTCTCAGCTGATGTGTTCAGGCTAAATAATGGGCTGACGGTGATTCATCAGTACATTCCGGCTACACCCGTAGCTGTGGTAGACGTTTGGGTGCGTGCAGGTGCGACTAGAGAGCCAGAACAATGGTCTGGAATGGCTCACTTTCTAGAACACATGATTTTTAAAGGCACGGAACAAGTTCCTCCAGGGATGTTCGATCAAGTGGTGGAATACTGGGGCGGTACTACCAATGCGGCTACTAGTCATGATTATGCTCATTTCTACATCACTACAGCTGTTCCATACTTGGAAGATACTTTGCCTTATCTGGCAGAACTGTTATTAAATGCTTCCATTCCTGATGATGAGTTTATTCGGGAAAGAGATGTAGTTTTGGAGGAAATTCACCAATCTCAGGATAATCCTGATTGGTGGGCTTTCCAGGTCATGATGGAGACTGTTTACCAAAACCATCCTTATAGTCGTCCGGTTTTGGGTACAGAAGAGATATTATTACAGCACTCACCAGAAGCAATGCGCTGTTTCCATGCTTGCCATTATCAACCGGAAAATATGACGGTGGTGATTGTGGGTGGTGTGCCTCAAGGCATGGCGTTAGAGTTGGTGAATAATTCGTTTAGTGGTTTTAAGGCGCGGTCTAGTTGTCCGCCACTCTCAGCTAATATTTTGTCACCGATTAAAGAAGTTCGTCGCCAAGAACTGTTTTTGGACAGAATCGAAGAGTCTCGTTTATTGATGGCGTGGACAGGGCCAGGAGTAGAACAAGTTCGCACGGCTTATGGATTGGATCTAATTTCGGTGCTTTTGGCAGAAGGGCGCTGTTCTCGATTGGTGACTAAGTTACGGGAAGAAGAACAGTTAGTGCATGGAATTTCTGGTAATTTTTCGTTACAGCAGGATTCGAGTTTGTTTACAATTACCGCTCATTTGGAAGCGGAAAATATAGAAAAAGTGGAAGCGTCGATTAGTAAACATTTGTTGGAGTTACAAACAGAATTAATTTCGGAGATAGAATTGGCACGGTGTAAACGTTTGTTGTGTAATGATTATGCGTTTTCTACGGAATCGCCCGGTCAGCTAGCTGGATTGTATGGTTACTATAATACGATCGCACAAGCCGAAGTAGCAGTAACCTATCCCCAGCAAATTCAAGGAATTACGGCTGAAGACGTGCAACAAATAGCCAGAGAATTTCTGTCACCTCATCATTATGTTGTAACGGAGTTAAAACCTTACGGGCAATAAGAAATGTAAGATAGAAAATACTCAGTAGCCAACTGGCATTTTTTCCCTGTATTTTCCTGGGAAATCTTCTTCTGAAATTGCTCAATTACCAATTTTATAATTAGCTAATGAATCCCGAAGATAGAATGGAAGATTCTTTTAATCCAGGTGTCAGCAGTTCTTCGTTACCAGAACGAACAATGCAGCGAATAGTAACCAACAATGGTATTGTGGTACTGGCGTTAGAAAATCCAGCAGCAGATATTATTGCCACACGCATTTTTATAAAAGCTGGTAGTCGCTGCGAACCAAGATATCAAGCTGGTTTATCACATTTATTATCATCAGTAATTACTAAAGGAACTGAGCAATTATCTGCTGCGGAAATTGCTGAACGGGTAGAATCTTTGGGTGCGAGTTTGGGCGCAGATACAACTACAGATTATTTTTTACTCAGCATGAAGACTGTTTCGGCTGATTTTCCCGAAATGTTGGAATTGGCAGGTGAATTGTTGCGATCGCCTACTTTCCCACAAGCTGAAGTAGAATTAGAACGACGCATGACTTTGCAAGCAATTAAATCGCAACAAGAACAACCTTTTACGGTGGCTTTTGAACAACTGCGACAAGCAATGTATCAAGACCATCCTTATGCTTTATCAACTTTGGGAACTGTAGAAACGGTCGCTAATTTAGGTCGAGGTGAATTAGATAGATTTCATCATACTTATTTTCGCCCAGATAACACAATAATTTGTATTGTCGGTCGGATTAGTCCAGAAGAAGTAGTTAACCAAATAGAAAAAGTATTCGGTGATTGGGAAATACCAAGTACACCAATTCCTAGCTTAGTATTACCAGAAATTCTGCCTTATCCTCACCCCAAGATTACACCAATTCCCACCAAACAATCAATTGTGATGTTGGGTTATTTAACTCCATCTGTGAATAGTCCTGATTATGCAGCTTTGAAGTTAATTAATACTTATTTGGGAAATGGTCTTTCTAGTCGTTTGTTTGTGGAATTGCGCGAAAAAAGGGGTTTAGCTTACGAAGTTTCCGCTTTTTATCCGACTCGTTTAGATGCTTCTCAGTTTGCGGTTTATATGGGAACTGGGCCGGAAAATACCGAAGTAGCTTTATATAGTTTAAGGACAGAAGTAGAACGTTTGTGCAAAATTCCGCTTAAACCTGATGAACTGCAAGCGGCGAAAAATAAACTTTTAGGTCAATATGCTTTGGGTAAACAAACTAATGCTCAAATTGCTCAAGTTTTTGGTTGGTACGAAACTTTAGGTTTGGGTGTGGGATTCGATCGCCTTTTTCCCAAAGCAGTTGCAGTTGTAACTACTGAAGAAATTCAGGAAGTGGCAAATCGATATTTTATTGAACCATACATTTCTCTAGTTGGCCCGGAATCTGCGGTAGCAGGACTGATAGAATCTAGTTGGTAAAATTTAGTGCCAAAAATAAATAGCTTTTATCAGTATCGAGGAGTGAAAATTGCAGATGTTAGGATGGGCTAGTACAAGAAGGCAGAAGGCAGAAGGCAGAAGGCAGAAGGAAACAAGATTTGTACAATCAGGTTTTTACCTTTTTTCAACTGATTGGTTATTTCTACTTGGTTGCGCTAGGATTTCGATGTTTTTATTTCCGGTCTCCTTTTTGATGTGGTATCCTGATTCAGAGGCGATCGCACAGGAAAAAGTAGCTAATAGATATAACTCGGAAGTAAGAATAGCAGCATCTTCGGAGAAACAATCTACCACAGAAGAGTCTACAACTGATAGTAACAACACGGAAAGTTCTGCATCAACAATTGCCAATTTACCAACCCTGAAAATCGGAATGCGAAGTCCCGAAGTATTTTGGGTACAAAAACGGTTGCAAGCGATCGGATTTTTTCAAGGTTCTGTAGACGGGATTTTTGGCAAAGATACTCAAGCTGCGGTTATAGCTGCACAAGAAAAGTATGGACTAAAACCTGATGGAATTGTTGGTGCTGCTACTTGGCAATTAATTTTACGTAACTTCTAAATCGCTGTAGAGACGTTTTATGAAATGTCTCTACAATATGTTTTTTCGGCTTTTTTTCCCAGTACCCAGTCCCGAATCACCAGTACCCAATCCCTATCTTCAATCCCCAATCTTCACCTTTTGATAGAAAGACGATCCTCACTTTCGATAGAGCCAGACTCTCCAACCCAAAGGTTATTCTCAATATGAAAAAGATTTTGATGAGTTCTGGTAAAAATCATGTATAACGACAACGATAAACGCACATCATACAATCGAGAAGTTAGTCACGACCCTAACCAAAATCATTACAGGGAAGTACCAACAAACACCGAAACTATTAACAATAGACTGCCAGAAGAATACAGAGACGGTTATGTTCATGGTCGAGTTGCTGAACATCGCTATAACGAAAATCGTCAAGTAGACCGCGATAATAATAATGCTGCTCGTGGTTTGATATTAGGAATTGTTTTGAGTTCTTTGCTTGCTATTCCTGCTTTAGCTTACTATTTTTGGAATCGGCAAAATCAAGAACCCGTAGTTACACCTAATCCCGCACCTGCACCAATAATTGTTCCCTCTCCTTCTCCACAACCAGAAAAAACCATTATTCAAAGAGAAAGAGTAATTGAAAGGAATCCTGAAGTGCAAGTAGTTCCGGTACCCCAAGGTCAAGCACCTACTACACCTGCACCAAATATTAATATCGAACAGCCTGCACCTACACCAAATATTAATATCGAACAGCCTGCACCTGCACCACAACCAACACCAAACGTTAATATCACTGTTCCACCTACTTCTGGAGAGCAGCAGTCTCCTAAGACGACAGAACAATCATCTAAGAATTCTTCGTCTGGAACTGCAACTCAAGAATTACCTTCTATTCAAAGTTCTCCATCTCCAGAAGTCAGCGGTAATACTAACTCTGATGTTGGAGATCAAAGCAACACCACAACACCTGGTAACAATGCTTCTCCATCTGCTACTGGTGATAGCAGTCCTGCTGGACAATAAAAGTAAAATTAAAATTCTCCGCATCCCCTCAAAATTTGAGGGGATTTTTATTTAAATTAAGGCAATTTGCTACTTATTAAGTCTTTCGGAGTTCCCCCGCTGATGTTAATAATTCAAGTTGCTAGTTACAAGTCTGGATCTTTCTTAGCCCCCCTTATTAAGGGGGGTTGGGGGGATCTAAACCTAGTAATCACAGCCTTAGATCCCCCCTTCCGCCCCCCTTAATAAGGGCAGGGCTAATTCATTTTCAACGGAGAAATTGATTTGTGAAGGAGAGATAATGCAAACAACGGAAAAATCATCTTTCCCCTTGTCCCCTTGTCTCCTTGTCCCCTTGTCCCCCCATCCGGTTAAT
>NZ_JADEWG010000312.1 GCF_015207735.1 [Phormidium] sp. LEGE 05292 | reverse complement strand
TTCTGTTTCTTGACTTTCTTCTACTATAACTCCTGGTAGGTTTAGCAACTTAGTCAGTAATCTATTCTTCATCTCTTTGATGCTTAACACTTCCCTAATAATTTAGCACAGTAAGTACGGAAGAACCGTAATTCAACACCAGCTTGAGGAGACTTTATTTAAGAGAGGTTCGCTATGCTTTGTATTCCGACATTTTCCTCAATCTCAAATCCATCCTCAAGCTCAAAAGGCAGCAGCGGCGACAGAAGCAGCAGCAGCACAAGGGCGGTTTTGGCAGATGCACGAGATGCTATTGCAGCATCAGCAAGAACTGGGAGATGGGTATTTAGCAGAATACGCTGACAATTTAGGGCTTGATGTAACTCAATTTCTTCGAGACATTGCCCAGAAAGTGTACGTCGATCGCATCAATCAAGACATTGCCAGCGGCGTGGATAGTGGGGTGGTTAGCACTCCAGCTTTATTTATTAATGGTGTGCGTTATGTAGATGCTCTAGAGTTTGAACCATTACTGGTTGCGATTGCCGAAGCTTTTCATGGTTAGTAGTTTCATTAATAAACTGCATCAGGGCTATTCTTATCATGATTTCCCTACCAGATGTTGCTATTCAAGAAAAAATCTATGAAAGTTCTAATTCTTTAGTTTATCGAGATTATTGACTTTGGGATTGCCACCCGGTTTAACCGCTCGAATCCGACCTTCAAAAGTCCTCATGTTTTAGAAGGAACTCTCCCCTACCTTTCCCCAGAGCAAACAGGACGGATGAATCGTTTGCTCGACTACCGCACCGATTTTTACTCGCTCGGTGCAACGTTCTACCAACTGCTAACTGGGTAAATCGGCGTTAGTCCAAGAACTCTACAAACCGATTACGGCGAAGCGAGGATACTTTATCTCCGGTAAGTTTGACCAATTTGGGCGTAACATTCCCTATAGTGCGATCGTCGATGCCCTACGAAAATTGGTGCAGCAACTGTTGGGTGAACCTGATGAGCAATTGCAACAATGGCGTAAGCGCTTACTTGCAGTATTAGGCAGCAACGGACAACTGATCGTTGATGTAATTCCAGAAGTTGAATTGATTGTGGGCAAGCAGCAACCTGTGCCAGAGGTTGGATCGACCGAGGCACAAAATCGGTTTAACCTTGTCTTTGGGCAATTCATTCGGGTGTTTTGTTCAAAGAAACATCCCCTTGCCATTTTTCTAGATGATTTGCAGTGGGTTGACTGGGCCACGCTGAAATTAATCGAACTGATGCTGCTGGATGAGCAAACTCAGTTTCTGTTTTTGATTGGAGCCTACCGAGACAATGAGGTGAGTCCAATCCATCCACTGGTACTCACGCTGGAAGAGTTGCAAAAGCAAGGGGCAGTGCTGCATCAAATTGTTCTATCTCCTCTCACCCTGGAGCCGATCGCTAAGTTAATTGCGGAGGCACTCTATCGAGACGCTCATACTGTTCTTTCCTTAGCTGAATTGGTGCTGCGTAAAACAGGGGGCAATCCCTTCCTTGTGGGTGAATTTTTGCGCTTGCTATATAGCGAAAATCTGTTGTGCTTTGATGTCGATCGATCGAGATGGCAGTGGAACCTCGATCGGATTCGAGCTTTGAATATTGCTGATAATGTGAATGTGGTGGAGTTGCTGCTGAACAAGTTGAAGAAGCTACCAGAAGTATCACAGCAGTTGCTTCAATTAGCCGCTTGCATCGGGTTCCAATTTGATTTGAAAACGTTGGCGATCGTGTGTGAGCAATCGCCTAAAACAGTTTTTCGGAATTTGTTAGCAGCAATCCAAGCTGAGCTTATCCAACCGCTGTCTGAACTAGACGAAGACTTGTTAGTTCAAGACTACAAGTTTGTACACGATCGCGTCCAGCAAGCAGCATACACTCTAATTGATGAGTCACATAAGCAAATGGTTCATCTTCAAATTGGTCGCAATCTGCAACAGAAAACGCTGCCAGAGCGCCTATCAGATCGACTATTTGAAATTGTCGATCATCTCAATCATGGAATTGAGCTAGTTACCAATCAAGTAGAACGAAATGAAATTGCCAAACTGAATCTATTAGCAGGTCAGAAAGCAAAAAGGGCGATCGCATATAGTGTAGCAAAAGAGTATTTAGCTAAAGGCAGAGCTTGGCTAGCAAAATCTAGCTGGCAAACCAACTATAACTTAACGGCTCTCCCGTACCTGTGGGGATAAGTAAATCTTATTTAAATAAACAAGCTAACAGCTTTTCTCGCAAAGATTCAAAGCTTTTAAAGCCATAGCTTTGTCGAATAATGAGCTTAATTCTATTATTAA
>NZ_JADEWG010000047.1 GCF_015207735.1 [Phormidium] sp. LEGE 05292 | reverse complement strand
GTATAAGAGACAGCCCCTGCCCCCCTGCCCCTCTGCCTTCTGCTATGATAAATCCTGGTTAAAGAGATCGACAGTAAGAGGCAATAGTGGTAGTCAAGCCAGAATGGTTGCGAGTAAAAGCGCCTCAGTGGGAGCGTGTTGGCAGCGTTAAAGAAATTTTACGGGATTTATCCCTGAATACAGTTTGTGAAGAAGCATCTTGCCCGAATATTGGCGAATGTTTCCACAATGGCACGGCAACATTTTTAATTATGGGGCCAGCTTGTACGCGAGCCTGTCCTTACTGTGACATTGATTTTGAAAAAAAGCCCAAACCCCTCGACCCTACAGAACCAAAAAGATTGGCAGAGGCGGTGCGAAGGTTAAACTTAAATCATGTGGTAATTACTTCAGTTAACCGGGATGATTTACCCGATGGTGGCGCATCTCAGTTTGTTCGTTGTATTTCAGAAATCCGCGCTATTTCTCCTGGTACTACAATTGAAGTGCTAATTCCTGATTTGTGTGGCAATTGGGAAGCATTAGCTGAGATTTTACAAGCTACACCGGAAGTTTTAAACCACAATACAGAAACAGTACCTCGTTTATATCGTCGGGTACGTCCGCAAGGGGAATATCAGAGGACGCTGGAATTACTTAAGCTAACGCGCCAACTAGCCCCCAAAGTCTACACCAAATCTGGCATCATGGTAGGACTGGGAGAAACTGACGACGAAGTTCGCCAAGTTATGCAAGACCTAAGAGCAGTAGATTGCGATATCCTCACCATAGGTCAATACTTACAACCCAGCCAAAAACATCTCCAAGTCGCAGGTTTTGTCACCCCCGAACAGTTCGCCGCTTGGCAAAAATTTGGCGAAAGTATCGGATTTTTGCAAGTAGTTTCTTCTCCCTTAACTCGTAGCTCTTACCATGCAGAACAAGTTAGAGCTTTAATGGAAAGATACCCCCGCCCTCAGCGAGGGTGACCAGGGGACAAGGGGACAAGGAGAAGTGTATTAAATTAAAACTTTCTCCCTAACTCAAAACTCACAGTTCCCCAAACTAACTCAAAATGTGCTACGCACCGCTACGCTAGCAAAACTTTCCCAGTCCCTAGTCCCCAGTCCCCATTCCCTATTCCCCATGAAAAACTCAAAACTCAAAACTCAAAACTTCCCTAGATGGAAACTAAGATAGCAGTTATTGGTGCAGGTGCTTGGGGTACGACTTTAGCTTTTTTGGCTAAAGCGAATGGTCATCAAGTGCGTGTGTGGTCGCGCCAAAGTTCGTCAACTCTTGCGGATGTCTTAGCAGATGCAGACATTGTAGTTTCTGCTGTTTCCATGAAGGGTGTAAGACCTGTAGTAGAACAATTACGGTCTTTACAGATGAATAAAGTAATTTTTGTTACCGCTACAAAAGGGTTAGACCCTTCGACTACTTGTACTCCTTCCCAAATTTGGCAAGCGGCATTTCCAGCAAATTCTGTAGTAGTTCTGGCTGGGCCAAATTTATCTAAAGAAATTCAAGCCGGATTACCCGCAGCTACCGTAGTTGGCAGTAATGACTTGGAAGCGGCTAAACTAGTACAAACATTGTTTAATTCCAGTCGGTTTCGCGTTTACACTAATGACGATCCCTTGGGTGTAGAGTTAGGTGGTACGCTAAAAAATGTGATGGCGATCGCAGCTGGTACCTGTGACGGTTTACAGTTAGGAACTAATGCCAAAGCCGCACTCCTGACTCGCGGACTCGCAGAAATTATCCGTATTGGGAATCATTGGGGAGCTAAAACCGATACATTCTATGGTTTATCAGGGTTAGGCGACCTCCTCGCTACTTGCAACAGCCCTTTGAGTCGGAACTATCAAGTTGGTTATGGATTAGCGATCGGGAAAAACCTCACAGAAATCTTAACCAATTTAGAAGGAACAGCCGAAGGAGTAAATACGTCTCAAGTGTTAGTTCATTTAGCTAATCAACAAGGAATTTATATCCCTATTTCCGCCCAAGTCGATCGCTTACTCAAAGGAGAAATCACCCCACAAGCAGCCGTAGATTCTCTGATGCTGCGAGATGTTAAACCAGAAACACATCTATCTAATAACTAATCCTTGAATTTTTTTTACTATCACAGCTAATAATGTTTTAGGGATTTTTGTAATATATCTTTAATAAAATTCCCGCTATTAGCTAGAAAGTGATCGGGAACTCATCTACCTAGTGATGTAGATTAACTTACCCTCAGACAGAGGTCACTCAAGACTTACATGATGTCCCTTTATACTAGCTTACGATACACAAAGTTCACACACTCCGTCTGGAAATTTTCATTTTATGAGACAACACTGTTATCTATTCTACTAATTATGGGAAAGATAATTATGTGCTACTAAAGACGGTAGTCGTCAAGCTCCAGAGTGCATCACTGGAAGTCTTATGAGTGAGTAGGGCAACTATCAAGATTATATTTCGTCATGTAAAGATGCCCACACCAGAAACCAATCGCCGAATTCAAAAAGCCCCTTTGTCATCCGGAGCAGTTGAGGCAATCACTATGCCAGCAACCTTTTATACCACTGATGCCACCTACAATAGTCAACCAGAAGCCCCTAGCTTTCAGTTAGATGAAATGGAACCAACAGTTAGGGATATAGTTGATTTAGAGATGGAGGAAGAAGAAACTGCCAATTTAGCAAAAAGTCCTAACCGTCGTACCAACGACTTAGTTCGTTTGTATCTCCAAGATATTGGTCGAGTGCGTTTGTTAGGGCGAGATGAAGAAGTTTCGGAAGCCCAACAAGTCCAGCGCTATATGCGGTTGCTGGAATTACGAGATCTGGCTGCCCAAGAGGAAGATGGGGTACTCCGGCAATATGTAGAATTGATTGAAATTCACGACCGCCTAGCGGCTAATTTAGGTCATCGTCCCTCTTTTGAAAGATGGGCAAATGCTGCGGGAATAACAGTAGCGGAACTTAAGCCAATTTTAGCTACCGGAAAACGCCGTTGGGCAGAATTAGTAGATTTAACTATTGAAGAACTAGAACAAATTCAAACTGAAGGGATTCGGGCGAAAGATCACATGATTAAGGCAAATTTGCGCTTAGTTGTGTCTGTCGCTAAAAAATACCAAAATCGTGGTTTGGAATTGTTGGATTTGATCCAAGAAGGTACTTTGGGATTGGAGCGAGCTGTTGAGAAGTTTGACCCCACGAAAGGTTATCGCTTCAGCACTTATGCTTACTGGTGGATTCGTCAAGGAATCACCCGTGCGATCGCCACTCAAAGCCGCACCATTCGTCTTCCAGTCCACATTACCGAAAAACTCAACAAAATAAAAAAAGCCCAGCGTAAAATCTCTCAAGAAAAAGGTCGCACCGCCACTCTAGAAGATTTAGCAAAGGAACTAGAAATGACACCTTTGCAAGTCCGGGAAGTTCTCTTCCGCGTTCCCCGCTCTGTTTCCTTTGAAACTAAAGTCGGGAAAGAAAAAGATACCGAACTAGGCGACCTGCTACCCACCGAAGAAATTTCTCCTGAAGATACTTTAATGCGGGAAGCTCTCTACCGTGACTTACAGCAGCTTTTAGCTGACTTAACTAGTAGGGAAAGAGATGTGATTCTCATGCGCTTTGGCTTAGAAGATGGCCGCTCCTACTCCTTAGCAGAAATTGGTCGGGCGTTGGATCTATCTCGCGAACGAGTCCGACAAATTGAAGCCAAAGCTCTACAAAAATTACGTCAACCTAAACGCCGTAATCGTGTTCGTGACTATCTTGAATCTTTTGGTTAAGTTTTTCAGTTAGTTCATTGTGTTTGTCTCCATTGACCGAGATTTTTTTCTCGGTCATTTTTTTTAGCAAGTAAACTCTTGATTTAAAATCCGATTATCAATAATTATAATTTTCTTAATATTAGGTTAAAAATCTCAGTTTGCCTCAGAAGCCTTTTATAACAAAGGTTTTAATTTTTGCTCTGCTTTATTTAATCAAAAAACTTCTCAATAATCTTAATTTTATTAGATGCTTTTAGAAATTAATTTTCAATAAGTAAAAGTTCTTGAAAATGAGTAGCAATATTGTGTATCCTTCCTGAATAGAAGGCTTTCTGAGAACGTCAATATGAGTACCTATACATCAGGCTCGTTTAAAGCTGAACTGAATGAAAAAGGTTGGCGTTTAACTCCCCAAAGACAAACTATTTTGCAAGTCTTTCAAGACCTTCCTGAAGGGAAGCATTTGAGTGCGGAAGAGCTTTACTCTGTGCTACAAGGTCAAGGTGAGAAAATCAGCCTATCGACGGTTTATCGTACCCTAAAGTTAATGGCGAGAATGGGCATTCTCCGAGAATTGGAACTAGCAGAAGGACACAAGCATTATGAAATCAATCAGCCCTATCCTAATCATCATCATCATTTAGTTTGTATTCAATGCAACAAAACGATCGAATTTAAAGATAATTCGATTTTGAAAGTTGGCTTGAAACAAACAGAAAAAGCTGGGCTGCATCTGTTAGACTGTCAACTGACTATTCATACTGTTTGTCCAGAAGCTTTGCGCCAGGGATGGCCCTCGCTGCTACCAAGCAATTGGTCTTGTTTGCGTTGGCATAGCCTGCCGTAGGCATATCGATCGCCCTATAAGCTGAGGAATCCAAGTCCCTAGTATAATTAAGATAAATTCTCAATAGTCTAAGTTTCTTGAAAATAAATCGCTAATTAGTTATTATTTTCAATAACTGTACCTTTCTTGAGAATGAGATCATGCCAGTCTATACAGCATCCTCACTGAAAGCTGAGCTAAATGAAAGAGGTTGGCGTTTAACTCCCCAACGGGAAACCATTCTACACCTTTTCCAAGAATTACCCAGAGGCGATCATTTAAGTGCTGAGGATCTTTATCACCGATTAGAAAGCCAAGGGGAACCAATTAGCTTATCTACAATTTACCGCAGCCTGAAATTAATGGCGAGAATGGGTATCCTGCGTGAGTTGGAATTGGGCGAAGGACATAAACATTATGAGCTAAACCAGCCTTATCCCCATCATCACGACCACCTGATTTGCGTGCGTTGTAATAAAACGGTGGAATTTAAAAATGATGCAATTTTGAAAATAGGAACTAAAACCGCAGAAAAAGAAGGATATCAGCTACTTGATTGCCAACTTACTATTCATGCGATTTGTCCTGCTTGTCAACGGGCTTTGCTACCTATTTAAAAACAAAAAGGTCGAGCCCATTCAGGGAAATGGGGAAATGGAGGATGGGGAGATGGGCAGGGCTAATTCATGGTCATCAAAGAAAATTAAACGGATGGGGGGACAAGGGGACAAGGGGAAAGATGATTTTTCCGTTGTTTGCATTATCTTTCCTTCACAAATCAATTTCTCTGTTGACCATGAATTAGCCCTGGGGAGATGGGGGGAAGATAATTTAACTAACTAGCTCTTCAATTCTCCCTACCTCCTCTGACCAAGCCTTCTGTGACCAAAAAATCCCGTTTTAGACCGATAACTGCAATAGCTATGGCTGTTGGAAGGGAGGAGCATTTTCACCAACTGCTGATGACTTTGGCTCGGCATTGAGTGCCGCATTTGTTTGGTCGTTGACACCATTAATAGTTGTGAATAAAGCGGCTTTGGTGCTGCTGTCTACAATTCCGTTAGGTGTGAGTCCGGCTTGTTTTTGGAAACGAGTTACAGCTTGTTTAGTTAAGGAGCCAAAGCTGCCTGTGTTATTGCCTTTGTAATAGCCTAAAGCTTTGAGACGTTGTTGTATGTCTTTGACTTCCTGACCGCGATCGCCTATTTTTAGGCTAGCTTGAATTAAAGTTCTGTTATTACTTACAGGTTTGTCGGCATTATCAGTTAAGGAGCCATTAGTAAAAGGAGAATTATTAAAAGTGGGATCTAGTGCTTGTTGAGTCGTACCGCCTTTAACCAAAGCTGCCCAAGTATTAGGTCCGACAATACCATCAACCATTAAGCGATTAGTGCGTTGAAATTGCCTAACTGCTATGGCAGTTTCCAGATTGAACTTACCATCAATAGAACCATTGTAAACACCTGCATCATTTAAAAGTTGTTGTAAGGCTTTAACAGATGGGCCTGCGGCACCCCGCCGTAAATTCGGTTGTTTGTTCGGATCGATCGCTGTTTGTGTGGCTTTTTCTGTTTTCGGCTCAGCTGTTTGTGCGCTTTTTTCTGTTTCCGGTTCAGGAGTGGTTTGAGCTACTGTGGTATTGTTCTGAAGTTTCCGTTCTAAGGCAGCAAGAGTTGTGCTTTCAACGATCCCATTTGCTGTTATTCCTTCATCTTGCTGAAAGCGAATCACAGCTTCTTTGGTTAAGGGGCCAAAGTGTCCGGTAGGGCGGCGATCGAAATAGCCTAGTTTTTGTAAATTTGTCTGAAGTTCTGCTACTTCTGAGCCTTTGGTACCTTGGCTCATTTGGGCCATAGCTTTGGTAGCAATTCCTACAGTGCTAATTGTGAGTACTAAGCTAAGTAAATGAATCCAGGCTGTTTTGCCTATGTTTTTCCAGTTTATTTTCTGGTAAGACTTTACATTGTCTAAATTAGCACTAAAGTTTACATCCTCGTTGTTTTCTGCTTGGCAACTTGCCAGATGTATGTAAATAAGGTTTTCCATAATTCCCCAGTCCAACTATTTACAATGAAAAGCTACTCCAAGTAATGAGTAGGCTATCAAAATTTTAATTTACAGTTATTTTCTGTTCAATAACTCAATCAATAATTAATGTGACGCTTTGCTGTGTCAAATTTAACTAAAGGTTCAGGCAATTTAGCTAATTTAGTCAATTTTCCTCAGTTAGTTGTTAAATCAGGATATTTTTGCCTGGTGATTGATTTTTCAATAGAGAAATCTTGGACAAACTCCCTCACTAAGAGGGATGCAGCAGAGGGGGTCAGGAGTTCAGAGAATTTTGGCTCTTGACTCCTGATGTTCAGAGGTTATTTTTCTGGTGAATTATGCCGATCGGTTTTCCGAGGCTCCTGAGTTATTGGAGAATTATCCTGGGGATGAAATCCATTACCATTACCATTAGAAGAATCATGATTGTCTGAATTTTTCCCATGACGGTAATAGAGTAAAGTTTGAGCTTTTGGTATTTGAGTTGGTTTTTTGGCTGGAGTTACAGTTGGTTTGTGAGTCCGTTTACGGAAGAGATCCTCTATGTTCTTAATGACAATATAGAGTACTGGTACTACTAACAAACTTAAGACTGTAGCGATGCACATTCCGCCAATAACAGCCGTACCCAAGGACTGGCGTGCTGCTGCACCTGCACCAGTAGCGATCGCCAATGGTAAAGTCCCAATAATAGTAGATAAAGCTGTCATCAAAATCGGTCGCATCCGTTGTTGAGAAGCTTCAATAGTTGCTTTGATAGTTGGTACACCTTGCTCTCGCAATTGGTTAGAAAATTCGACAATTAGTACAGCATTTTTACTTGCCATACCGATCAACATTAACAAACCAATTTGAGTATAAACGTCATTGGCAAACCCCCTCGATAATACTGCTAATAATGCGCCAAAAATTGCTAAAGGTACACTCAACATGATTATGAATGGATCGATGTAATTTTCATACTGGGCTGCTAGCACCAAAAACACAACGATAAATCCAAAACCGAAAATTAAAACTGATTGTCCTCCGGCTTGAATTTCTTCTAAAGTCAAACCAGACCATTCATAACCAAAACCTCTGGGTAAGACTTCTTTGGCTATGTTTTGCATAGCTTGAATTGCTTGTCCAGAACTTACTCCTGGTGCTCCAGAACCATTAATTTCTATAGACCTCAATAAGTTGTAATGGGAGATAACTGATGGCGCTGTTGTTTGGGTAACTTTCACTATGTTACTCAGCGGAACCATTTCGTTAGTTGCCGAGCGCACATAAAATTTACTGATGTCTTCTGGATTTGAGCGGAATTGTTGATCGGCTTGGACATACACCCGATAACTCCGGTTAAACTGATTGAAATCATTCACATATTGTGAGCCTAAGAAAATCTGCAAAGTACTAAAAATATCTTCTAAAGAAACTTGCAGGGCGTTGGCTTTGTTGCGATCGACTTCTACAACTAACTGAGGTGTATTCCCATTAAAATTAGGTCGCAATCCGACTAATTGTGGCGGTGCTTGGTTATTAGGAGTACCTGGATAAGTGCTGGCTCTACCTAAGAATTGACCCATTACTTCTTCCATAGCTCTAAACCCAATATTATTTCTATCTTGGAGTTGGAATTCAAAACCTCCAAAGTTACCCAACCCTTGAATTGCTGGTGGCGCAAATGGGATGACTGTCGCTTCTTTAATTGAGATTAATTGGGGAAAAAGACTACCAATAATTGCCTGTGATGATTGGTCAGGTCTTTTCCGTTCTTCCCAAGGTTTTAAAGTTGTAAAAATCAAGCCATTATTTGGTGTTGCGCCACTAAAGCTAAAGCCCCCAATGGCAAACACATTCATTACATCTGGTTGTTTTCTGAGAATACTTTCTGCTTGTTCTAAGACTTTTTCAGTGTAATTTAGAGAAGTTCCTTCCGGCCCTTGAACGATAGTAATAAAGTAGCCTTGGTCTTCTTGAGGAAGAAATCCTCCAGGGACGATCGTAAACAACCAATAAGTAGCGCCCAAAGCTACAACAAACAAAACGAGAATAATGTATCTCAGTTTGGTTACTATACGTAGCAACCAACCATAAACTGCTCTAATTTGTTCAATTACCCAGTTAATTGGACGAAAAAACCAGTGGTTATGTGATTGGCTTCTTCGCAGTAGTAAAGCGGAAATAGTTGGAGTGAGAGTAATAGCGTTAAAGGTAGAAATTGTTACTGAAAAAGCGATCGTTAAGGCAAATTGCTTGTACAATTGTCCTGTTGTACCAGGGAAAAATGCCACTGGTACAAACATGACTATTAGTACTAGTGAAGTAGCAATAACTGCACCCATTAACTCATTCATTGACTCAATGGCAGCTTCGACTGGGTTAATATCTTTTTCTTGAAGTCTGCGGGAGACATCTTCTACAATTACGATCGCATCATCCACCACCAGACCTGAACCCAAAGTCAGACCAAATAAGGTCAATGTGTTAATATTAAATCCTAGTAATTTGACAAACATAAAAGTCCCCAGTAAAGCTACTGGAATTGCAATACTAGGAATCAGAGTCGATCGCCAATCCTGCAAAAACAGAAAAATAATTAGGATTACTAAACCAATGGCTTGAAGTAAGGAAATTACTACTTCCTCGGCTCCTGCTTCAATAAATAGGGTGGTATCGTAAGCGACGGCATATTTAATTCCTGGAGGAAAACTTGGCGCTAATTCTGCCATAGCTACTTTGACAGCGTGCGCCACAGTTAAAGCGTTACTACCTGTTAATTGACTAATTCCTAAACCAACCCCTCTGCGTCCGTCAAATCGCAAAACTGAACTATAATTTTCTGCACCTAATTCGGCTCTACCGACATCTTTTAATTTAATTAAACTCCCATCTTCACCAGTTCTAATTACCAACTCGGCAAATTCATTAGCATCTTTAAATCTTCCTATCGCTTCGACGGCAAGTTGATACTGTTGATTTGGTGGTGCTGGTTGTTGTCCAATTTGTCCTGCACCTACTTGCAAATTTTGCCGACGCAGTGAATTTACCACATCTTGAGGTGTTAAACCACGACTTGCTAAACGATTAGGATCTAACCACAAACGCATTGCATAAGTGCGTTCCCCAAATATCTGCACATTAGCAACACCTTTGATTCTTTTTAAGGCATCGGTAATGTACAAGTCGGCATAGTTACTCAGATATAAGTCGTTGTATTGATTATTGTCGGCATAAAGTCCGATCGCCAATAAAAAGCCGCTCGTTTCTTTATTTACCCTGACTCCCGTTTGTTGTACTGGCCCTGGTAATCTGGATAAAACAGAAGAAACTCGGTTCTGGACATCTACTGCGGCAATATCTTGATTTCGCTCCAAATCAAAAGTTAAAGAAATACTGCTAGTACCATCATTAGCACTAGTAGATTTAATGTATTTCACACCTTCAATACCGTTGAGTTCTCTTTCTAAAATGTTGGTGACAGTAGACTCAACAACGGAAGCGTTAGCACCAATATAATTAGAGGTAACTGTTACTTGAGGCGGGGTGATTTCTGGATACTGAGCGACAGGTAATAAGAAAATACAAGCTGCTCCAACCATAGTAATAATGATCGAACAAACTGTGGCAAAGACTGGTCGCCTGATGAAGAAGTCGGATATAGAAAAAATCATGAAGTTTAATCAGGTTTTTCTGATTGGTCATTGGTCATTTGTCATATAGTGCTTCGCCAAGGTCATTTGTCATTGGTTATAAATTAAACTCACTAATGACTAATAACCGATGACTAATGACTAGTTTGATGGTGGTTTATTACCTTGTCCCCCAGGCGCACCTGCTCCAGGAGCTTGCGATTCAGGCATAATGGGAGCGCCGTCTCGCAGTTGCAAAATTCCGGCGACGACTATTTGTTGTCCTGGCTGCAAACCTTTGAGGATTTCCTGTTGATTACCAGTGATTTTGCCTAGTTCTACAGGTACTTGACGAGCAACCATATTTTCTGGTTTGTCGGGTGCTTTTTCCACAACAAAAACGAAATTTTGTCCTCCTTGCCGGGAAATTGCGGTAACTGGTACCACTACTCCGGGACGAGTATCCCAGATTATTTTCGCTTGCACAAATTGATCGGTTCGCAGTGAGCCATTTGAGTTGTCGAAGCTGGCTTTAACGAGGATTGATTGGGTTTGGGGGTTAATATTGGGGGCAATGAAGGATATTTGTCCTGTTTGTACGGGTTTACCTTGATTGTCGATGATTTTTACTGGCATTCCCATGCGGAGTCTGGTGGCTAGTTCTACCGGAACGTTGATTTGGGTTAGTAGGGTGTTGTTGTCTGCGATCGTATAAAGTTCGCTAGAAGAACTCACATAATCACCGACTTTTACTGGAATATCGCCAATTACACCCACAAAAGGCGCATTAATGGTGTAATAATTCAGCCTGACTCGTTGTTCAGTTGCTCCAGCTGCTTGTTGTTGAATTAACCTGTTTTGTTTGGTAATATTGGCCTCGGCTCTAGCAATAGCAGCTTCTTGAGCGCGAATTTCCGCTTCAATTTGTGCTACATCAGCTTGTGCTTTTTGCAAATCCAGTCGTCTTTGATCTAACGCTTGTCTAGTCACAGCGCCTTGACTTTGCAGTTGGGCAAATCTGCGAAATTCCCCCTGTTGAAATTGCAAATTAGACAAAATAGATTGTTTTTGCGCTTGTTTAGAGATCAGGTTTTGTTTAGCATTGGCAACATCTGCCTGTGCTAATTTCAACTCAGAGCGTGCTGATTCTACTGCTGCTAGTTGACTTTGCAAGGATGCAGCTTGTTCAGCAGGGTTAATTTGTATGATCGGTGCGCCTGCTCTGACACGCTGCCCCGGCTTAACAAATATATTAGTAATTTGACCGGAAACTTGCGGTTTTGGTCTTACTGATTGCCGAGATTCCAATCTCGCAACATATTCCGAATTCTCTTCAACGGTTGTTGGTTGTGCTTCTCCTAACCTGACTGGCATTGCCATTGGCCCACCTGGTTTACCGGGGCCACCTGGCCCACCTGGGCCTGCTTGTGTTGCCCCTCCCGGTTGGAAAAATCGATTGTAAGCGAACCATCCACCGCCACCAACTAACAACAGCATGAACAAAATTCCTAATATGCGGAGAAATTTTTTGCTGGGTTTAGAGGCAGAAGTATCGAATGTGGAAATTTCTTCTTCTTGGTAATTTTCTAAGTAGTCTTGGCGATCGTCTTTTTTCTCTACAGGCAGTACTTTTATATTTGGCAACTGTTCACTACTGCTGCGCTGTTCGGTATTTTCGGTATTCATCTGCCCCTCTATATAATTGACTAGATGCCGCTAGGAAATTTTAGTAATATTATCAGTCACTCTGCCACAGCCAAAAGAACTATTTTTTGACTTAAGGCTCTGAATTCTTACAAAAACTGGATTGTAACACAGTTGTAGATTCTTATGTTTAAATTCATCTCTATGTCGATTAGTAATCATCAATAGTGAAGATCTAGAGATGAACAATGCTGTTCTATAGTACTACTGCTTTTTTCTCTTTGGCTTGAGAAATTTCACGGAATTTCTCTTGAGAATTCTTCAATAATTGAGGCTTTACAATTTTAAATAAAGATAATTTAAGGAATTTTTAACTTTAAATTAATTATCTGAATTTTGTTTTAACCCTAAAAGTTTTCAATTTCCGCCAAATACGGCCAAGTTATAATACTTCCAAGGTACAGCTACGCCGTCAAATCCCGATTTTTTCAGCATTTGTAGCTGTATATCTAATGTTGCTAATTGATCGGGGCTAGAATATCCGTAAGGTACACTCTGACCAACTTGAGAGCGAATTTGTGCTAAAGTACTTCCTTGTTCGATCGCCCATTCTTCCCTAGCCGTTTGGTAAACAGCTTTCATTAATTCCGATTCTGGTAAAATTGGGTCTGCATTCCAAAAAACTCCGCCCGGATTAAGACTTTTGCGAATTTGTTGAAATAATTTTAATTTCATTTCATCGGTAAGATGATGAATTGCTAAGGAAGAAACACAGGCATCGAATTCGCTACCAATATTAGCTGTTTGGGAATTATTTGCCCATTCTCCAAAATCTGCTTCTTTAGCAATCCATTTTTCTGCATAACCAGCTAACCGAATTTTTTCTTGTGCATATTGCAGCATTCGTGGTGCGTAATCGACGGCTGTAATTTGAGCTGTAGGAAAGCGATTAAGTAATTTTAAACTTAATTCGCCTGTCCCACAACCAAGTTCTAAAATGCGATCGACATTTGCTGGAATACACCTCACCAAAATCTCAAGCATTTCATCATATTTTCGCAATAATTGGCGAATTCCCCGATCGAAATCAGCCGGATTCGGAAAAACCTCTCCTGGAAAAACTAGATTATGACTGGGAAATGCCGAATTTTCACTCATTAAGTTATGCCGATACTTATAGATTGATTTAGCATAGCATAATACATTCTTGTACTAATAACGCAAGTTGCTAGTTATTAAATTGAGGTAGGTAGTAGGTAGTAACGCAAGTTGCTAGTTATCAATTCTTTCCAGTTCCCCCCTTTGTAAGGGGGGCGGAGGGGGGATCTAAGGGTGTGATTACTAGGTTTAGATCCCCCCAACCCCCCTTATTAAGGGGGGCTAAGAAAGAGTCAGATTTGTAACTAGCAACTTGAGTTAGTAGGTAATAGGTAATGGGATTCCTACTACCTACTACCCACTATCCACTACCTATCACCACGTTAGTAAGTAGCAACTTGAGTTAATATTAATTATTGAATAGTTTTTTGTTTTGTCTTGGGAATAAGGCTGTGAATAAGTTGAATAGCCACCCATTCTGAAATAGATAGACTTTTATCGGCGGATTTTTTAATTGATATTGATAAGCCAATTGTTTATTTTTAGATTCGGCTTGTAAAGAGTTTTCATATTCTAAAGTGATATGGATATGAGCTAAAGATTCCATAATTGAGCCTCCTGTATTTTTCTGTATTTGATTTTAGTAAAGCTGGAAATTACCGGGAATTGAATTGTTGAGTAACCAGTATTTTGATTGTCTAGGTAAAGTCTTGGAGAAAACAACTTGCTGGTAGCTTGCGTTTAGGCTAGGCAGTAGACGGTTAGAAAACTGGTTAACTGATGGCGATCGGTAAATGCTAGATTGATGATCCAGAATTCTCCTAGTAAGAGATTTCATCCGGTTTTTTTGGGAAATTTCTCAGAGACTAGTTGGTTTGAGAGAAATTCTTCCCCTAAACTTGACCTACAGCCAGAAAAGTTTGATGATATCCTTGCAGACTTTCTGTTGAGACAATAGATGCTAGAAACCCGACGTTTGACTGCTACCCTAGCTGTAACTCTACTGACTGCGGCTGCTGGATGTTCCTCTAATATTTATCCTCCAGCTGTATCTAATACTGCTACGCCGCAAGTGAACGCTTTAAAAGATGCTACGACAGAACCAGCTATTTCAGTTTCAGCTACCAAATTAACTCTAGCTGCTATTAATCCCAAGCCCGCAGAACAACTAAAAATAAATCAATATCTCAGTGGTTTAGCGGTTAAAGGGTTTACCAAAAAAAGTCAAGGAGTATGGGTACAAACAAGCGATAGTTTGTTAGCAAATCACCAAGGTACAACACCTTTACCCGCCGCTTCAATTACTAAGGTAGCTACAAGTTTGGTAGCACTTTCTACCTTTAGCCCGAATCATCGGTTTGTGACTACAATTAGCACAACTGGCCCGATTCAGAATAGTACCCTAGAGGGTGATTTAGTCATTCAAGGAAACAAAGATCCTTTCTTTATTTGGGAAGAAGCATTTGCTTTAGGTAATCTTTTAAATGAGTTAGGCATCAAGCGAGTTAAGGGAAACTTGGTCATTAGTGGCAAGTTTTACATGAATTATGAATATGACCCTTTAAAATCAGGAACTTTGTTAAAAGTAGGGATGAATTCTCAACTTTGGACACCCCAAGCGTTAACTCAGTATCAAACTTTGCCTCCCGGTACTCCTCGACCACAAGTAATAATTGATGGTAAAGTCAAAGTAGTTCCGGTACAGCCGAGTAATGCTAAAGTTTTAGTGCGTCATTACTCCCCGACTCTTGCCGATTTGTTGAAAAAAATGAATCGGTACAGTAATAATAAAATGGCGGAAATGATTGCTGATTCTGTTGGTGGCGCTAAACAAGTAGAGAAAAAAGCTGCGACTATTGCTAATGTTCCACAAGCAGAAATTAAATTAGTTAATGGTTCTGGTTTGAGTGAATTAAATAAGATTTCTCCCCGTGCAGTAGTAGCTTTGTTTTTGGCAATTGACCGCTATTTAAAACCATTAAATATGACTGTTGGCGATGTGCTGACAGTGGTAGGACAGGATAAAAGTATTTTGGATGAACGCAAAATTCCTCAAATGTCGGTGGTGAAGTCAGGTACTTTAAATACTGTCAGTGCTTTAGCAGGTGCTTTACCAACAAAAGACAAGGGAATTGTCTGGTTTGCTATTATGAATGGAGGAGCAAATTTAACAGGTTTCCGCACTCAACAAGAGTTACTTTTAAACAATTTAGTTAATCAATGGGGAGTAGTTGACTCTCTACCTTCGGAGTTAACGCCAACTCAAAAACCTGAAGATCAAATGTCTCGAAATGAAGTAGTGAAGGAGTGAAAGGGAGCAGAGGGGCAGAGGGGCAGAGGAGAAAAAAATTCTGTCAGGGCGGGTTTTGTTGTTAATTCTTCTGCTGTGATTACAGTATTATCTGCTAAACCCGCCCCTACAAATTCATAAATCTCCAAGTCCCATTTCTTTTAATCCTTGGCGAAGTCTTGCTGCTTCGCTGGGGTTATTTGTTTGGTGAAGTTCGATCGCTCTTTTAAAAGCTACCAAACTCTCAGCAACATTACCAACTTTCAGGAAAACAACTCCTAAATTTTGATAAGCTTCAGCATAATTGGGATTTAGTTTAATTGCTTGTTGGTAAAGTGCGATCGCATCTGTAAACCTACCCACCTGCTTTAACAACATCCCCAAATTATAATAACCAACAGCAAAGTTTTGATCGATTGCGATCGCACTTACATAAGCTTCCTGCGCCGCCGCTAGTTGATTTGTTGCTTTAAGAACATTCCCTAAATTAATGAAAGCACCTAACTTTAATTGTGGTAAAATATCCAATTGTGTAGCAGTTTGATAATGCGACTCTGCGAAATTCAGTTGTTGTAAAGACTCGTAAGCAATACCCAAATGATAGTGTAACTCATAAAGTATACCTGCATCTATGGAATTAGCAGTTAACCCACGTTGTAAAAGTTCTATACCCTTTGCTGTTTCACCAATTTCTAAATATAATGCTCCTAATTTATTGCAAACATAAGGGTCGTTGGGATGCTGGTTTAGATAACCTTCCATTGTAGTTTTTGCGGTTTGGAATTTGTTGCGGGATGCGATCGCCCCAGGTTCATAGCCATAATGTAAAATAGCCACATCTGATAAACTACCAATTTGCCACTGCGGTTCTTTCTGCAAAAGCAAACTTACACTATCATCAATCATGGCATGATAAGGACGAGAAAAATACACCTCTGGATGTTTGCGAAATAACCGAGAAACTAAAGAATAAGGTGTTTGTTTCGCATCTATTTCTTGTCTTACTAAATTCACCACTAAAAGGTTAGTTTGCTGAATTACTTGTTTTAACTGGGGAACAATTTCTGGTTTTAAAACTTCATCAGCATCCAAAACTAAAACCCAGTCACATTGCACATATTTTAAAGCTTCATTTCGCGATACCGAAAAGTCATTACACCATTGCAAATGATAAACTTTTGCTCCGAAATTTTGAGCGATTTCCGGTGTTTTATCGGTAGAACCTGTATCTAAAACTATGATTTCATCAACTACATTTTGGACGCTTTCTAGGCATTTTGGTAAGGATTGTGATTCATTTTTGGCGATCGTGCAAAGGCTAAGTTTCATATTACGCTTGAGAATTTAATTGAAGAAATAGATTCTTTGGGTAAACACATCTGACAGACTCGTAGACAGCTTTGAGCTTGTTCATTCGTTGAATCTCAAATCTAATTACCAGAACTATGACAAACAGTAAGTTGTTTTCGTGCTTCTTGATGAGTAGCTAAATAATCTTTTAACCACACACATCCCCGTTGCAACAATTCATCTAATCCTTGCACACGCCACCAGCGAATTTTGCTAATATCAGATCCAGCAGCAGCAAGATGCTTGCCATCAGAACTAAAACTTACAGCCAAAACTTCCCCCGGATCGTAAACTTTGTAATTAGCTAATAACTGTCTAGGGGGTTTACCAGAAATAAACCATAACTTCACTGTACCATCAGCGCCAGCAGTAGCAAGGCGTTTTCCATCAGGGCTAAAACTCAGACTTCTCACTTCACTTTGATGGGAATTAAACTGTTCCAACAGCTTACCGGAACGATTCCAAAGTCGAATTGTCCCATCATCTCCAGCAGTGGCAATTACTTGTCCATCGGGACTAAAACTGACGCTCCAAACTTGATTTTGGTGCGAATTAAATTTAGTCAAAGGCTCACCAAATAGGTTCCAAAAACGCACCGTACCATTATCACCTGCGGTGGCAACTACTTCTCCATCCGGGCTAAAACTGACGCTCCAAACTCTACCTTGATCGCTTTTAAATTCAGTTAATCGGAAGCCTTGGCGATGCCAAATTTCTACTTTACCATCGGCTCCAGCAGTGACAATTTTTTGTCTATCGGGGCTAAAACTAAGGCTTAAAACCCGACTTTGATTACTTTTGAATTGAGCCAATTGCTTACCAGACCAATCCCACAATTTCACTTTACCATCAACTCCGGCAGTGGCAATTTGTTTTCCGTCGCTACTAAAACTAACGCGCCACAGTTCCTCACTTTCATTTTTAAGCATTTGTCCGCCTTGCAACACTGAACGAGATACTCCTCTCTGCCAAAATTGCCAAAGTCGCACTATTCCATCATCTCCACCGCTAGCAATTTCTTTGCCATCGGAACTGAAACTTAAACTTAAAATCTGACCCTGATGAGAGTACGATTTAGCTAATTGTTTGCCTGAAAAATCCCAAAGTCGCACTGTTCCATCCGCTCCACCTGTGGCAAGTTGTTTTCCGTTGGGGCTAAAACTTATGCTCGTTACTTTGCTTTGATAGGAGTTGATTTGTGCTATTTGTTTGCCTTGTTGCTGCCAAACTCGAATTGTGCCGTCTTCTTCTCCAGTGGCGATGTAATCTCCCTTGGGACTAAAACTTAGGTTTCTGATTTTACTGGTGTTAGATGTTAGTTTATGCAGCAGTTTACCAGATTGATTCCAAAGCCTAACAGTGCCATCTTCTCCTACAGTTGCTAATTGCTGATTCGAGTTAAAACGGATGCTCCAAATTTGATTTTGTTCGGAGTTGAACTGAGTTACTAATTTGCCAAGGTGATTCCAAATTCTAATGATACCGTCTTCTCCGGCTGAGGCGATCGCTTTTCCATCAGGGCTAAAACTCACACTCCAAACTTTCCCAGCATGACTTGGCATTGAAAATAATAGTTTTCCTTCTTTGTTCCAAAGTCTAACTGTACCATCACCACCCGCTGTGGCAATCTGCTTTCCGTCTGGGCTAAAACTAACATCAAATACTTCTCCTCGATGCCCTTTCAATTTAGCTACATTTAAACCTGTGCGCTGCCAAATTTTCACAATGCCGTCATCGTCGGCGCTGGCAATGTATTTTCCATCGGGGCTAAAATTGACGCGCCAAACTACTCCTTGATGTCCTTTAAACTGATGCCGTTGGTTAATTTTATCGAGAATTGTTTGTAATGAATAAATAGGACTGATGGCTGGATATTCTTGTAGTAAAGCTTGTTTGTTGCTTAGGGATTTCAAATCTTGTCCTGCTTGCATGGCTAACAGTAAGGATTCAATTTCTTTTTCTTCCGATTCGTATTGTCTAAGGGCGCTAATTCCTTCCCATTCTAGTTTGCTGCCTTCTCTTGCTTGTTTAATTGTTGTGCCTGCGTTTAGTACTAATGTGGCGGCAACAGCGGAAATAGCGGCTAATGCGGCTAAGCCTCTTTTAATTGTTTGATTGGCTTTTTGTTGGGCTGTGGCTAAGATTTGATTGGCTTCTCTTTCTGCTTCTAGGGCTTTTTGAACTTCTTTTCGCTCTAATTCTTGACTGGCGGTGAGGAATTGATAATCGCGATCGCTCAATTTTTTCTCCGCTGCCCATTCCAAAGCATTTTGTAATGCTCTTCCCCGCAATAATCGGGATTCATCTTGACAATCGGAAGCTAACCAAGCTGTGAGTGCTTCTGCATAAGGGCGCAAATTTACTAAGGCGTTTTCTACCCAATCTTGGTTAAAAATTCTCCCGTAAATCCGATTAGCAATAACTAATTTATTTTGCTCTTTAATGACTAATCCTGATAGTTGTAATTCAGTTTGTTCTAAACTGTGGTCTACGGTAATTTCTCCTTGTTGCAATACTTGCTGATACAATCCAAGCAATCGGCTGGTGTTGCGTTCGCTTCTAAAAATCCGCTCGATGATTGTTCTGAGATGTTTCGGTTCGTCGTTGCTTTCCCAGTTTTCTATTATTTGCGATCGCACTAACTCTTCAATCCCCAATTCTCCATCCCCATTCGCCACTAAATAACACAACTTTTGGGTGAGAAATGGTTGTCCTCCCGTCCAAGATAATATCTCTGGTAACACAACTTCGGGATGGCTAACTCTTGCCGCCAATCCTACCGCTAACGGCTGAACTTCGTCTAACTGAAAACCTTTTAAATGTATAGCTTGCCCAATATTAAACGGAGTGCGACTTTTATCTTTAATTAAATCTGATGGTGTCGCCACTCCCAAAAGGGCAAAAGTCAATCTTCTATATTCTGGTTTATCTGCTCGTTTGTTGAAGCAACTCCGAATAAAAATAAAAAAATCATCGATCGGGAAACTTAAACTCAAAACACTATCGATTTCATCAACAAAGATAACTATATCTTGCGTAATTTCCACAAGTAGCAATCGCTCAATAAATTCACTAAATCGCTGTAAGGGAGACAGAAACTCATGTTCGCGCCACCAACTCCTTAAATCGATTCGATCAAATAAATTGAAACTGTTTACTAAAGAATAAACTATCCCAGCATACCACTGACTTTGATTAACATTCCAATTCCCAATTTCGGAAAGGTCGATCGAAGCACAAGCTATTTCTTGGGCTTCTAAACGGCGCATTGTTCGCAATTGTAAGCTAGATTTTCCCATTTGTCGGGAACTGAGCACATAACAAAATTTTCCTGATTTCAAAGATTGGTAAAAATCTTCATCTGCTTGACGCTTAACATAAGTTGGTGCATTAGGAGGGAGACTCCCACCTACTTGATATTTGTAGTTATAAGGGCAGGAAAAATCCGGGCTGTTAAAATTGATTCTCATAAAAGCACCACATAAATATTAGAGTTAAAATTTTTACTCCGGCTTTGTTTAGATGAATTAACCGCTGGCGATCACCTAAAAATTTCGCAGGTCGTATACTATGGTTGTACTCTAACTTTTATGGGTGCGTTAATGCCTTGTGACGAATATAAGATTGTCTTAGATACTGAGAGATGCAACATTTGAACTCAAGAAACTTTTACGTCTTGGTAACTCTTATCCCAGTGTGCCAAACTTAAAACTGTCAATGATGCGGTAGATAAAAGATCGGATTTTTGAGATATTTTAACCCAGGAAAAACCTGATTTCGGCTGAGGCGTAGCTGATATTAAACCATAACCTTGAGAGTGATTAGAGAAAGAGGAACTATATTTACTCTAGCTCAAAATCGACATTTTTGATTTCATTACCACGACATCTAATTAATCTTTGCCGAGGATAAGTTCTCACCGGAAGAAGAGAGCCCGCTTCGTTGCGAAATACCCGCAACACATAATGACCTGCTGGCAAAGATGACAAATTATAAGCAGGTTGATTAGAATTAATCCGAGCCACTTTGGATGAGCGATCGCTATTATTATTTGCCATCACCACAAAATCGGAGCGTTCCCGATCTAAACCAGAACCAGATATTTTGCCAGAAATCGAGCAAGAACGCCCAGATGCTTGGATAGTTTCATCAGAGAACTCATCAGCTTTGAGCATATTTGTCGGAACAGACAATAAAAATAATGTTTGCAGCATAGCGAGTACCCCCCACTGCATTGAGGTCAAATTAAGAGCGGTTTTTAACCTCCGTTTTCTAATCTTTCCCGAAAATAAAGACGATATAAATTGCAACGCGGTTTCACCTCATTACCTTGCAAATTGACTAATCCCATACTGTGTAATTTAAAAGCCAGAATTGCTTCTAATTTCACAGAATGAGAACTACTAACAACTTCCCTCATTGCTATTGCTAATTCAGGATGCTGTTGTAAATTCCATAAATGACGACGTAAATGATCGGCATAAAGTCCCGATTCGGTGGGTGCCGATCTCAGCAGTTCGGCTAGAGTAGTATCTTTGCGAGCAATATGATACAGCGCAACTCGCACCAAAAATGGATGTCCTCCCATCATTTCCATCAGTTGTTTAACTGAGGTGATATCCCAATCCAATCCATAGCGCCGTGCTAATTCCTGCACTTGTTCGCTATAAAATTCTGGCAATTCAATTGGTAATCCCACATTAAAAGGAGACTGATTGATATCGAGAGGAATATAAACTTCGGTCGAGTGTACTACTACCAAGCGCAACTTTTTCCAAATATCCCGCTTTTTAGATTCTTCATGCCAAGCACGCAAAAGTCCAAAAAAGTCATCGGCAATTTCTGGATGTAAGAAAACGCGATCGACCTCATCCAACCCCAACACCAGCGGTCGATCTAATTCTGGCAACAAATACTTTTCAAAGTAAGCTTTACAATTAACCTTGCTGCCAAAAATATCATCCCAATAATCATCTAACTTATTAGGTAACTGTAACTCCAAACCAACATAAGCACAGAACCAGCGTAAGAACAGTTCCAAATCTTTGAATATTGCCTTTTCTGCGAGATGAAAACTCAAAGTTACGGTTCGACATCCACGATCTCCTGCATACTGAACAATTCGCGCCATTAAAGAAGTTTTACCCATTTGCCTGGGAGCCTTAACCCGAATCAAAGCTCCTGGTTGTAAAATCATTTCATAACAGCGAGTTTCGATCGGTGGTCGTTCAACATAAAAGTTAGAAGCCAAATCTACCTGTCCTTCAGGTAATTCAGGGCTCGCTACTGGCAGCGGACGACCATCATAACTTTCCCAAGCAGTTGGTAAACTAGCTCGATCTAAAATGGCAGACGAATCAATTAAGTTTTCAGTTCCAGCCATCAAATTCAGGATTTCTTGCACCATATTTGGGGTGTCAGCTTCCGAATTCCATTCCCGTTGCGGCACAGTTTGTAAATAGCTGCGTAAGTCATAACTAAGCGGGGAATTGAACGGAAAATTTACCCGAATTGCTAAAATTTTAGGTTTCCTATCAGCACCAGAATCCTGCATTTCTTTAGCTTGTCTTAATTCCTCAATCAGCATATCGCTGAAAGCAGATTGAGGAGACAATAGTAACAGTAAAAAATCCGATTCTTCTAATAGAGATTGAATGCGTTGCGGCCAATTTTTCCCAACTTTAATGCTTTCTTCCGCTGGGAATACTTCGTAACCAAAATCAGAAATAGCAGTGGACAATTGCCGCGCCAGAGTGTTATCTGGTTCTTGGCTGCGATAGCTAATTAAGACTTTTCCCGAATGGCTAATAGATTGCTCCTGCGCCACATTCTTATCAGGCTCTACTATTCTCTGGTTTTCCAACTCCTGAATCAGGAAAATTCGCAGCCGATTCTCTTTGCCTCTGTTCAATCCGCTGATGCCAAACTTGTTATACACTTGGCCCATGCGTTTCAGGCAGGCACCGGGAGAGGTTTGCAGTTGAGCAGCAATTTGTTCGTAGTCCAGATTTTCTGCAAACCGCAGCAAGAATACTTCCTCTTGTTCGGGAGAAAGTTCGCGACTGTGAGCCATCTGAACTAGAAATTGGCGGGAAAACATCAGGAAAGTTTTTAACGACAGGTTCAAAAGGTGGAAAGAAGCAGATTTTGAGTCGGCTGAGTTTTGCCAACTCGTCTGAGAGAAACAGGGTTTTACTTTGTAGAGGCGATCGCATAGCGTGCCTCTACCCTTAACCTCACAAACTTGATTCGACAAACCAGATAAATACCTCTGATTCCACCTTAGCTTAATATATCAGCTACCAATCTGAGCCGGGATAAGGTTAGGCAAAACATTTGTTCTCTATTCCCTGTTTGTCCAGAAACCAGGTTTTTTGAAAAAACCAGGTTTCTTTAATCTGATGTAACGAATTGTATCAACCTTCTTGACGAGGCTCTTGTCAAAAGCCAGAATATTTTCAGAGTTTTTCAGAGGGTAACAGAAAAGCTCAAGCAAGCAACTCCACTAGATGACAAAGGAATAAAGTAAATGCTGAAGAATTCTTATGTAGTTGGTTTTTTAACTGTTGCCACCTTGTCTTTGTTTCCCCTAACTGCTCAAGCCACTGACCCCTGCTGCCAGCGAGTTAGTACAAGTGGTGGTGATAATGCAGTGATTCAAACCAGTAGACAGCAATCTCATACTTCGGGAAGCCACAACAGCACTAACCAAATTTCCAGCCAGAGTAGTAACAATACCACTGGTCGAGTTTCTAAAGGCGATCGAGGTATTCTCCAAGACGAACGTCAGAGTTCTAATAACAGCGGTTTTGGCAACCGAGTCACTCAAGTGAATAGCCAAAACAGTAGCACCCAAAATGCTCCCGTTACTCCGGTTAAAAAACGTAAAGCTCCTTGCCCGCAACGGCACTAATGTTCCTGACCAATTTTATCTAACGAACTGTAACAACTTTCTTGGCGAGGCGCTCACTTAGAGGACTGAATAGTTTCCCAATTTTCAGAGGATAGCAGAAAAGCTCTTGCCAGTAACTCCAATAGATCACAAAGGAAAAAGTAAAATGCTGAAGAATTCTTATGTAGTTGGTTTTTTAACTGTTGCCACCTTGTCTTTGTTTCCCTTAACTGCCCGAGCCACTGACCCCTGCTGCCAGCGAGTTAGTACTGGTGGTGGTGATAATGCGGTGATTCAAACTAGTACACAGCAATCTCATGTTTCGGGAAGCCACAACAGCACTAACCAAATTTCCAGCCAGAGTAGTAACAATGCCATTGGTCGAGGCACTAGCGGCGATCGAGGTGTGGTTCAAGACCAATTTCAAGATGCTAGTAGCAGCGGTTTTGGCAACCGAGTTAATCAAGTCAATCGCCAAAACAGCAGCAACCGAAATGCTCCGGCTCCGGTAAGAGGACGTAGAGTTTTTTGCACTCAGCGGTGCATCTAATGTTCCTGACCAATTTTATCTAACGAACTGTAACAACTTTCTTGACGAGTTTCTCACTCAGAGGACTGAATAGTTTCCCAATTTTCAGAGGATAGCAGAAAAGCTCTTGCCAGTAACTCCAATAGATCGCAAAGGAAAAAGTAAAATGCTGAAGAATTCTTGTGTAGTTGGTTTTTTAACTGTTGCCACCTTGTCTTTGTTTCCCTTAACTGCCCGAGCCACTGACCCCTGCTGCCAGCGAGTTAGTACTGGTGGTGGTGATAATGCGGTGATTCAAACCAGTAGACAGCAATCTCATGTTTCGGGAAGTCACAACAGCACTAACCAAATTTCCAGCCAGAGTAGTAACAATGCCATTGGTCGAGGCACTAGAGGCAATCAAGGTGTGGTTCAAGACCAATTTCAAGATGCTAGTAGCAGCGGTTTTGGCAACCGAGTTAATCAAGTCAATCGCCAAAACAGCAGCAATCGAAATGCTCCGGCTCCGGTCAGAGGACGTAGAGTTTTTTGCACTCAGCGGTGCATCTAAGATTAGAGCCTTAGCTTGAATTGGCAGGATTTCATTGGAGGAAAAAGCAAGTATCAAGCTGGATCGTCTTGGGCTAAGGCTACTTTTTCCTCTTCATTAAATTCGCAATGCAAATTAAAGAGTGTTTTGGATGGAAAGAAGATAGTGAAAAAAACTGTTGCGATCGCCTTATTCAGCTTTCTGACTCTGGAAACCTTTCCGACTGCCTCACTTGCCCAAACTGTTGGCTTCTCTAATTCTCAGCAAGCTAGGCAAGATTCTACGGTGATCGGTAATAACAACAATGTGACTCAGAATATCAACGTCATCAATGTTACACAGCCTCGCTTTGGTCGAAGCCCAAATAAAAGATTCAATCCTGTGAGAACGCGATCGATCCGATCCTTTCCACAAAACCAAGAGATCCCACCACCACTACAGATCCAAGAAAATCCACCACCAATGATACAGTCACCGCTGAGGTCTTTTTAAAGCATAAGTCATTAAATCAGAGATTTTTCGGAGATAAACATGAAATTCCCAGCACTAGTTTTCGGTTTCTTATCTGTTTCCAGTATTTTGATTTTTAGCCCTTCTGCTACTAATTCTGCTTCTGGACAGTGCGTACAACTAGACCAATCTGTACAAGTTTCCATCAGCGGTTCGAGCCCAGCCAAACGCCGCAATAATATAGAACTACGCAGTGAAGGTTCTTGTACTGGAAGTTACGGCGTTACTACAGGAACCCAAGTTCATGTCGGTCCAGGTCAAGCAGTTCAAGAAAGAAATGTCCGCCAGACTCTTCGCGGGGACGGAAAAAATCAAGCAGGCAGTGGTCGAACGATTCAAATCCGAGTCAATCCTCAAATCGATGTCCGCAATCCAGCAGATAAATATAGAAATCTAATCGATCGTTAAGTTGGCGCGACTTGCCGGAAAAAATTTGCACCAAGGAGCAAATATGAATTTAATCACTTTGGCTTTGGCTGTAGCTTTTTTATCTTCCCTCACAGGTTATAGTCAACAGTTAATTACTGGAAGTTTGAATGGCTCAAATAGCAGAGAGTATAGGCAGGTATCCTGTCAAGAAAGAAACATGGCTGACCAATCATTTTTATCATTTATGATTTGTGATTTCAGCCGTGACAAACAAAGCTTTGCCTCTGCATCAAATAGCAATTCATCTTCAGAAGAACAAACTACTGAGATCGATATCAATTCAGCAAATCTCGAACAACCTCATACTATAGAAATTACCGCTGATTCTGGGGTTTCTATAGTTGGATATATTGCTCTAGATGACCGAATTTTGAGAACATTTACTGGCAATAAAACTTCCCTAAACATATCGCCATTTCTCTCCAAAGGTAAACGAACTTTATTCATTGCAGGCAACTACAGTCCAGTAAATTCCTCAGTTGCAATAGAGTTAAAAGTGCCGGGAACATCGGTAAGTCAATCAACTGGTGGTAGCGGTAAACTCAAACAAACTTTGATTATCAATGTGCATTAAAAGTAGGGGTGAAACCAATAACTCAAAGGTACGTTGTTGGGCGAAAGCCCTCTTACCATTGAGTAAGAGAGCTTTCGCCCAACAACTTGCTTAATGCACTTTAATGAAGTACTACAACTTCAAATCTGGAGGTAACAAAACTTTATCAATTACATGGATAACTCCATTGCTAGCTTTAACATCAGCTTGGGTTACTTGAGCATTATTGACTTTTACTTTGCCGTCTTTCACCATTACTGTAACTTCCGCACCTTCTACAGTTTTGGTTTTTCCAGACTTCAGTTCAGTGGACAGAACTTGACCGGGAACTACATGATAAGTCAAAACTTTGATTAGTTTGTCTTTGTTTTCAGGCTTCAACAAAGCTTGTACTTTTTCTTTACCTAATGCTTCAAATGCGGCATTTGTGGGAGCAAAAACGGTAAATGGCCCTTGTCCAGCTAAAGTTTCTGTTAGCCCAGCAGCTTCTAAAGCTGCTTTGAGGGTAGAAAAATTATCGTTGGTAGAAGCGAGAGCTACAATGGTTTGACCTTGTGCAGTGGATGTACCTTCTGATGCTGGCGCAGCTGCTGGCTCTGAGGTCATGGAACCAGGACTGCTTTCTGGTGTAGATTGAGCTTGGACTAATACTGGCAGGGAAATGAAGGCACTAACTCCTGCTACTGCAACAACACCACTCAGCTTTTTGATCCAATTCTGGCTGTTTACTGCTTTCATTATGTTGCTCCTGCTTTTTTGTCCTTTTGTAAAGGATTTGTAAACTAAACTATCAATTCATAATCTTTTGTAAAGAAAAGATGAACAAATAAGATCTAACTCAGGATATATTTTTATTAACTTTACTTTTGGTAAAGATGAAAAATCACTGGTTGAAGTAAAGAAAGCGAACGTTGGCAACCTTTTTAGGAATTTGTATATTTAGTAACAAAAATTATTTGGTTAAGCATTGGTTACTAACTAAAGTCAGGTGAATATAGCAGCTACGATCGGATAAACTTTCATAGTTAGAAAAAATGCTCAAGGAAAGGCGAAATGCTAGAGCTATACCAATTTGAAATATCGCATTATTGCGAGAAAGTCCGACTAATTCTAGACTACAAGGGGCTAACCTATAAAAAGATTGAGGTTACGCCGGGAATTGGTCAAATAGACCTCTACAGAATGTCTGGTCAGCGAAAAGTACCTGTGCTTAAAGATGGTAGTGAAATCATTGCTGACTCAACTGCGATCGCCAAATACCTAGAGCGTCAGTACCCAGAAAGACCAATTCTTCCCACCAACCCCCAACAAAGAGCCCTTTGTTTCCTGCTTGAAGAGTTAGCTGATGAATCTCTTGGGCAGAAAAGTCGGAAGGCGCTATTTAGCGGTTTGAGTCAAAGTCAAAACTTCCGCACCTCAATTTTGCCCACCACCACACCAGACTTTCTCAAACAGTTGGTGGCAGCAGTACCCAGCGATTTGTTAAATGTTTTAGGGTTGGGAGTGGGTATGACTTCAGATGTGGTTCAATCAGCTTTGGATGACCTAAAACAAATCTTAGAATCCTTGTCAATGATGCTGTTGGACAAACCTTATTTAGTTGGCGATCGACCTACTTTAGCAGACTTTGCTGTAGCGGGTTTGAGTATGTATATCAAATTCCCTGATGGCCCTTATTTAGATATTCCACCTAATCTCAGAGGAAAAGGAGTCCCAGGAATTGCTGACAGCATGGCTTTTGACACATTCTTTAACTGGCGAGATCAACTTTACGCGCAATATCGCAAGCCTTTGACTGCTACTAGTTCTCCCTCTTCTGGCCCGACATCAATTCAAATTGATTAATTTGGTAGTAGGTAGTAGTTAGTAGGTAGTAGGTAGCTGGTTGAATATTTCCGCTACTTAACTACCTAAAAATATATTTGTAATTGCTAATTAGGACAAAAATTAATTGTCAAATACCATGAAACAAAAGTAAAATTTTGCCAATGACCAATGACAATTGACTAATAACTATTAGAAATGACTTTAGGCAAACCATTAGGTTCAGTTATTCAAGGTTCTCTGAGTGAAGGTTTAGAAGTGCGTTTGCACCCGGATGTTTCGGTAGAAGATATGCGGGTGGGGAAATTTTTGGTGGTGCAGGGTACGCGATCGCGTTTTTTCTGTATGCTCACCGATGTGGCACTAGGCACTTCTAGCCAAAGGATTACTGCTAATCCTCCCGATTTTGGTGATGATTTATTAAGGGAAATTCTCGCCGGGAGTAGCACTTATGGGACGATCGAACTCACTCCTATGTTAATGTTTACTCCGGTTCCCGATCCCCCAGCTTTCTTCCCCCTCAATGGTAAATCCCGCAAATCTTTACCAGAAGCAGCGAAAAATTTAGCTTCATTTCAACCAAATACTAATAGCGAAGAAATAGAACTACGCCCAGTCAAAACCATTCCCAGTCACTTTAGCCAAGTTTACGACGCAGAAGAAAGAGATTTTCGCACCGTTTTTGGCTGGGAAGATGACCCCCAAAGATGTAATTTTGCCATCGGTCAACCATTAGATATGGATGTACCAGTTTGCCTGGATTTAGAAAGATTTGTCGAACGTAGTAATGGAGTTTTTGGGAAGTCGGGAACTGGCAAATCTTTTTTAACTAGATTATTATTATCAGGGATTATTCGCAGACAAGCCGCAGTTAATTTAATTTTTGATATGCACTCGGAATATGGTTGGGAAGCGGTGCGAGAAGGCAAAGCTTTCAGCACTGTTAAAGGTTTGCGTCAACTATTTCCCGGACAAGTGCAAATGTTTACTCTCGATCCGCAATCTACCAAACGACGTGGTGTTAGAGATGCTCAAGAGTTATATTTAGGTTACGATCAAATCGAAATAGAAGATATTAAATTAGTCGCAAATGATTTAGGGCTTTCTGATGCAGCGTTAGATAATGCGACAATTTTACATAATGAATTCGGCAAGTCTTGGATTATTACATTGTTAAATATGACAAATGAGGATATCCAAGTTTTTTGCGAAGAAAAGAAAGGGCATAAAGGTTCAATTATGGCTTTACAGCGCAAGTTGTTGCGTCTGGAAAACCTAAAATATATGCGAACTACTTGTCCGAAAAATTATGTTAATTCAATTTTACAGTCTTTAGAAGCTGGTCAGCACGTAGTAATTGAATTTGGTTCGCAATCGGATATGCTTTCTTATATGTTGGTGACGAATATGATCACCAGAAGAATTCATAAAGAGTATGTCCGTAAAGCAGAGATGTTTCTGCAAACTAAAAATCCGATCGATCGCCCCCAACAATTAGTAATTACCATTGAAGAAGCCCATCGTTTTCTCGATCCAGCAATTGTCGGCAGTACAATTTTTGGGATTATCGCCCGTGAAATGCGGAAATATTTTGTTACATTATTAATTGTGGATCAGCGTCCTTCGGGAATTGATAATGAAGTCATGTCCCAAATTGGTACTCGGATCACTGCCTTACTGAACGACGAAAAAGATATTGATGCGATTTTTACCGGAGTTTCTGGGGCTGGCAGTTTGCGATCGGTCTTAGCTAAACTAGACTCCAAACAACAAGCCTTAATTTTAGGTCATGCCGTCCCCATGCCAGTAGTCGTGCGAACTCGTCCCTACGACGAAAAGTTCTATCAAGAAATAGGCGACACCATCTGGGAAGAACAGCCAGACGAAGCAGTTTTCGCAGCCGCCGAAGCCGCTAAAGCAGACTTAGGCTTTTAGAAGAAAGGCAGAAGGAGAAGGCAGAAGTAAAAATTATCCTTGTCTCCTTGTCCCCAGTCCCCAGTCCCCAATCTCCAGTCCCTAACTCCCAGAAAACCCCTACACAAAACCTTCCGCATTTGCTATGATCGTTTATCACGCCTCAAAAAGTACGGTTATTCCACAAGCCGAAACCTTTTCAAGGCAAGGATAGTAAGGCATCCTTATATATAGAGCACTAGAGAGAATGCCTAAATTAATTGAAGAGGCATAGAGCAATGATTATCTTCACAACGAAATTTTTGAGGAGAATTGGGGAATATTAAACGTAAGGATGAACCATAAGTCCCCGATCGCTGTCTAAACTTACAACAAAGCTAGGCTAGAGCGATTTTATAACGAGTTCAAGTTGAAAAATTTATAACCAAGAGTCTAAAGGAGCAGGTTTCATGATGTATTTCTGGTTCCAGCTCATTTACTATCCTTACCCGCTCCTCAAAATCCAGGAGTTGAGGCATCAAGTAAACCCCTAATAAACAGCTTACCTCTTTATTTGCCAAATGATGGGACGAAATACCTGGGTCAAAGCTAAAAATTAAAAATTTAGTTATCCCAGATAGCCTGATTCTAATTCTCTGGTATTGAGAGAAAAGATAATAACCCTTACATCTATGGCAGGATGCAGTTTTTTTACCCATCAGACTAAGCTTTTGTTAAGCAAGTTTTCTGGTTCCGCTTCCGCTCCATCCCAGCCACCAGTTCATTGTTTGTCTAAGAGAGTTGATTAAGCACCCATGCCCACTGTAAAGACCGAAAAAACAACCAATGCCAACCCCAAATTCACTGCTGATATGGTTCGTACCTATCTGCGGGAAATTGGACGAGTACCTTTGCTCACCCGTGAACAAGAAATCGTCTATGGCAAGCAGGTACAACAAATGATGACCCTGCTGGAAGCGAAGGAAGCCTTAGCGACCAGTTTGAAACGTGAACCTTCTCGCAAGGAATGGGCAGATGATGTCCAGTTGAGTGAAGCAGAGGTTTCTGATGCGATTCGGCGGGGACAGAGAGCCAAGCAAAAGATGATTGAAGCTAACTTGCGCTTGGTCGTTGCGATCGCCAAAAAATACCAAAAGCGGAACTTAGAATTTTTGGATTTGATCCAAGAAGGTACTCTAGGTTTAGAAAGAGGTGTCGAAAAATTTGACCCCATGCGCGGTTACAAGTTTTCCACCTACGCTTACTGGTGGATCAGACAAGCGATTACCAGAGCGATCGCTCAACAAGGACGCGCCATTCGTCTTCCCATCCACATCACCGAAAAACTGAATAAGATCAAGAAAGTCCAACGAGAACTTTCCCAACAACTTGGTCGCAGCGCTACTCCTTCAGAAATTGCCGCATCTCTGGAACTCGACACCAGTCAGATCCGCGAATACTTAACTATTGCTCGTCAGCCAATTTCTCTGGATGTGCGCGTTGGTGATAACCAAGATACCGAACTTTCCGACCTTTTGGAAGATGACGGCCCATCTCCAGAAAACTTCATCACCCAAGAGTCTCTGCGTCAAGACCTCGAAGACCTCTTGGCAGAACTGACACCCCAACAACGGCAAGTACTGAGCCTGCGTTTTGGTTTAGCTGATGGAAATGCTCTATCTTTGGCTAAAGTAGGTGAACAACTCAATCTCAGTCGGGAAAGAGTCAGACAGCTAGAACGCCAAGCATTGGATCACCTGCGCCGTCACCGTGCTAACGTCCGCGAATATCTTGCGAGTTAAGGCAAAGTGTTAGTTAGTTTCTGACGCAAAATGAAAAAGGGACAGGTAGTTTGTTTGCTACCTGTCCCTAAATTTTTTCTGAAAAAGTACGTTGTTGCGCTTGGGCGCTAGATCTTGCACCAATTCCACAATCCACTTGCAGCGAATTGTTCTACAACCGATGCCAAACAACGTTACCATCCCCCAGCATATAGCTGTTTAACCGAACCAGGGTTGTGCTTACGGCGAATCTCGCCAAACTTAGCCTCATCTGTAACTTCTACGTCCTCGTATGAAGTCACTGCATAAACACCCGTCTCATAGCACTCAGCTAAGGCCAACATCATATTAGTAAGGTTTGTGAAAGCAAACTTCACTGAACAATCATCACCTACATGAAAAACAGGAGCAGCATCATTTGGACTGCTACTACCTGTAACAGCAAAATACTCACCTTCAAAATCAAATATTAGAAACAGGTAAAGAGGGTCTCCATCTTCTTCTCGAACTTCAAGCCAATAAGAATCATTAAACTCTTGTGAATATTGCAAAGCAGTGTCTAGATCTAGCAAGTAGTGATATACAAAAACACCGCACCTATCATTAGTACCATTACGCCATTGATATAATTCGTGGACTTCACGAGATACACAAAAAGGTAGCTCACCTAGCTTCTTTTCAACTTCTGCGGGTGATAAGCCTGACTGAAAACTTGACGCACAAATCGGGCTATTTTGTTGAAGCCATTTCATGATGCGGTTTAGAGCATCGGTTAAAGCTGACATAATATTACCCCATAAAGAACTCTCGCATTAAGTTGAAGGATACAATGCGATCGCGAAATCAACACATCTGCACTTCCTAATTACGGCTCTGAAAGCAGTTTGTAAATTTCACGTTTTACCTGAACCAGCAGATCGCGTACCCGATTGCTTTGCTCTAAATTGCCACTTCGAGCATCTTGGGCGACAGCATCATTTAACTCTGTTAAAGTGCGCCGCAACTACGATCAGTTCAGAAGGTTTGCTTTCTTGAATGAGAATGCTGGTTGCGAGCAATCGTTTTCACACAAAGGCTAAAAAGCGATCGCAAGAATCTCAGTTCTCAGTCCCTAGTCCCCAAAACCAAAGCCATTTTTGTTTTCTGACAATATTCGTAAAGTTTTGTAACAGAAATCAGAAATCTGTTTTGCCCTCAGTGAATCCCTCTATTGGAGATACCGTGCCGCTATTTAGATAGGTAACTAATAGTGGTGAGGTAAAAATCCTCCATTGGAATATGAGCAATCAACCAGTAGAGTGAAGTGTAAAACCTGTATTTTCCTGTAACTTGAAATTATGAGGATTTATGCAGATTGAATCTCCAAAAGCTACCTGTAATGGGTGGTGTGTCAGTCCCATAATGGCGAATTCACAAGCAAATTAAGTTCATCAGGGGCAATAACCATGATTAAACATACTATTCATACTTCTTTACAATTAGGGAAAAAATTCAAAGGTGTAGAAATTTCCCTCGCCGCCTTGATGCTGATGACAGGTTTTAGCTCTGGTGATGTTAGTGCTACGCCAAAGAAGGATACACCAACCACAGTTAGAACGCAAGTAGCCCAAACAAGAACTAACACTACTGCGTCAGCTAATCTCAGTAATGGCGTATATCTCTATGGTCAGTCTGCCAAGCCAGAAGAGATTGGTAAGGAGTATGTCGTATTCGAGATCCGTAATGGTCGGGTGATTGGTGCAGTTTATATGCCTCGTTCCGAATTTAACTGTTTTCATGGCACGCTTCAGGCGCAACGCTTAAATGTAACAATGGTCGATCCAATGGTGGAAACTGCTGACTCAACTCCTCCAGAAAAACAACCTGCTGCTAGAGTAGCGGCTGTAGGTAACTATCAAGGTATTGACCAAGTTTCTGTTCCCTACTCGGTCACACTGCAAAATTATCGCCAAATTGCGAACGTGAGCGCTAATGACAAACGGATTTTAGGAATGTGTAAAGCTGATATGCAGGAACAAGTTTGGGGCAGATAAAACAGCTTAATTTAGTTCAATTTAAAATTCAATTCCTGGTTGGGCTTTGACTCCTTGTTCCCGAAATGGATGCTTAATTAGTGTCATTTCGGTAACTAAATCAGCTTGGTCAATTAATGCTGGGGGTGCGCCTCTACCAGTGAGAATAACATGAGAATTTTCTGGCTTTTCTGTTAATCCGGCGAGAATATTTTCTACTTTTAAATAGCCCAATTTTAGAGCTACGTTTATTTCATCGAGTAAGATTAATTTAAATTCTGGGTTACTGATAAAAGTTAAGGCTTTTTCCCACGCTTGTTCAGCTTTTTGGATATCTCTTTGGCGGTCTTGAGTCTCCCAGGTAAAACCTTCGCCCATTGCATGAAATTCTAGCAGATCGGGCCAGTGACTTAAGACTGCTTTTTCTGCTGGTTCCCAAGCTCCTTTAATAAATTGTACGATCGCAACTCGATAACCATGACCAAGCGATCGCATTACAATCCCTAAAGCAGCAGTGGTTTTTCCTTTACCGTTGCCAGTATGAACGATTATTAATCCTTTTTCTAGGTGGCGCTGGGCGAGGCGTTGTTCTTGAACTTCTTTGCGCCTTTCCATTTTGCGCTTGTATTGTTCTTCGCTTAATGATGATGAGGTTGCTTCTTCGTTTAAGCGTTCTGCTGTTAAGTCTGGGGAGTTGTTTAATTCCATTTGGTTTGTGTCAGGTAATATTTCAGATTGTAGAGCAGTATTATTTGTTTGGTACGAGAGATTTTTTTTTTGAACCGCAAAGGACGCAAAGGACGCGAAGGAAAGAAAGAGAGAAAGAAGGTTATCTGAAGGTTATGAGGGAAGTTGAGTAAATATAGGTAGCATTAGTATTGGCGTATTTACTATTTATTGTTTAGGAGTGCCAAAATGTCGCAAAAGCGTGGTCGGAAAATTGCACCTGCGCCTATTCCAAAGGATCTTAGTGTAGTCGATCTGATAAATAATTATTTTACTGCTTATAATTCGGCTCGGTTGCGGGAAATTTGTCAATTATTGAGTCGGGAGGTGTTGCAGGAGGGTGTAACTGTGGGAGTTAGTCTCTCTGGGGCGATGACTCCTGCGGGTATGGGGGTAGCAGCTTTATCACCTTTAATTCGCAATGGTTTTATTGATTGGATGATCAGTACTGGGGCGAATCTTTATCATGATATCCACTTTGGTTTGGGTTTTGATTTGTATTCTAGTAGTCCGTTTTTAGATGATGTGAAGTTGCGTGAGGAAGGCACAATTCGCATCTATGATATTACTTTTGGCTACGATGTTTTGTTGGAAACTGATGCTTTTGTACGGAAGGTTTTGCAAGCTGAACCTTTCCAAAAACGCATGGGAACTGCGGAGTTTCACTATCTTTTGGGTAAGTATGTGCGGGAAGTGGAAAAGCAAGTTGGCGTGCAAAATTCTTGCTTGTTGGCTACTGCTTATGAATGTGGTGTTCCAATCTATACTTCTTCGCCTGGTGATAGTTCTATTGGAATGAATGTGGCGGCGATGGCTTTGGACGGTTCGGAATTAGTAATCGATCCAGCAATAGATGTGAATGAGACAGCTGCGATCGCCTATTGTGCCCGTGAATTTGGTAATTCGCAAACTGAAGGTAAAAGCGCGGCGGTAATTATTGGTGGCGGTAGTCCGAAGAATTTCTTATTACAAACTCAACCCCAATTACATGAGGTTTTAGGTTTAGAAGAAAGAGGTCATGATTTCTTTGTCCAAATTACTGACGCACGTCCCGATACAGGTGGTTTATCTGGTGCAACTCCGGCTGAAGCTGTGAGTTGGGGAAAGGTCGATCCTGAAGAATTACCCGATACAATTGTTTGTTATACCGATAGTACGATCGCAGTTCCCATTATTGCTGCTTACGTGATTAATCAATGCGAACCTCGACCTTTAAAACGATTGTACGATCGGCGGGGTGAAATGATGGAAAAACTGATTACTGATTACAAAAAAGTGAAAACCAATTCACCGGAAGAAGTACCAACAACTATGGCTACTTCAACTCCTGAAGAGGAACCTGCAACTTATCCTACTGGTAGATTAATGCCGTAGGATAGGCATCCTGCCTGTCATTGCTTGTTAGAAAAATGGCAGGCAAGATGCCTGCCCTACGCAATGGAAATTTCCTAAAGCTGTTTCACTTCAGAAACTAACTTCGCCACCATATCTTTCGCACTGCCAAAAAGCATCATTGTTTTATCTTTGTAAAACAACTCATTTTCTACGCCAGCGAAACCAGTACTCATGCCGCGTTTAATGACGATCGTATGTTTAGCGCGATCGACATCTAAAATCGGCATACCATAAATAGGACTAGCACTATCATGACGTGCCGCTGGGTTCACCACATCATTCGCCCCAATTACCAAAGCTACATCAGTTTGATCAAACTGAGGATTAATATCATCCATATCGTACAGTTGGGGATAAGGCACATTTGCTTCTGCCAACAACACATTCATGTGCCCCGGCATTCTTCCGGCAACTGGGTGGATAGCATATTTTACTTCCACACCCAACCTATCTAATTGATCTGCCAATTCCCGAACTGCGTGTTGTGCTTGCGCCACCGCCATTCCATAACCAGGAATAATTACCACAGAACGCGCATAACCCAACATCATCGCGCCTTCTTCGGCATCGATGCTGTGGACAGTTTGATCGGTTGCGCCACCTGCTGCACCCGCCGCTGCACCGCTACCAGTACCAAAAGCACTAAACAGCACATTTGCCAGCGAACGGTTCATCGCCTTACACATAATTTGAGTAAGGATTAAACCAGAAGCGCCCACCAAAGCACCAGAGATGATTAACATATTGTTCATCACCACGAAACCAGCAGCAGCAGCAGCTAAACCAGAAAACGAGTTCAACAGCGAAATTACTACTGGCATATCGCCGCCACCAATGGGGATAACGAACATTACGCCTAAAATCAGAGAAATTACCACAATTCCCAAGAATATTGGTAAATTACCCGGATCGAGAATCAAAAAGCCACTACCAACTACATAACCGATTAAAAGCGAAGCGTTAAACGGTTGTTGTAAGGAAAAAGTGATCGGAGAACCACTCATAATCCCTTGCAGTTTAGCAAAGGCGATAAAACTACCTGTAAAAGTGACACCACCAATTAACACATCTAGCAGCATCGAAATATTAGAATCCAAAGATATGGGTTCGCCACTACCCAAAAGTCGCCAAAATTCCCCAACAGCGACAAGTGCGGAAGCTGCACCGCCTAAACCGTTCAATAAACCAACCATTTGGGGCATTTCCGTCATTGCCACTTTATAGGCAACAACAGCACCAATAACACTGCCAATGGCGATCGCAATTAAAATCATTTCATAGTTGAGCACTTGGCGATCGAGCAAAGTCGCCACAATAGCCAAAAACATCCCCACCGCTGCCCAAACATTACCTGCACGGGCGGTTGCTGGAGATCCCAACTTTTTCAAACCCAAAATAAACAGAGATGCTGCTACTAAATAAGTCAGCTGAATTCCAGTCGGCAAAAAATCAGTCATATTCCTTCTTTCTTCTTACTTTCAGTAACTATGCAAATCGAGAGAACTTCTCTTTCTTCTTCTCTTCCTTCGCGCTCTTTGCGTCCTTTGCGGTTCAATAAAAACCCCTAGCAAAAACAGATAACCCAATCTGTGTTCATCTGTGGACATCTGTGGTAAAAAATTCAGATTTCGCCATTTGCCAGAAGCCTAATAAACCAAACTAAGCCTTAGCTTCCTTCTTCTTAAACATTTGCAGCATTCTGTCTGTCACCAAAAAACCGCCGACAACGTTAACCGTTGCCAGAATCACCGCAATTAAACCCAAAATTACTGTCAAACTAGTATTACGTTCGCCGGAAACAACGATCGCACCTAGCACAGCAATTCCCGAAATCGCATTTGAACCAGACATCAAAGGCGTGTGTAAAGTTGGCGGAACTTTGTTAATCACTTCAAACCCAGTAAAAGAAGCAAGAACAAACACAAACAAAGCCGCAATTAATGTTTCCGTCATCGTTTAAAACTCCTAAAAATTGCTGATTAGTGACTGGTAATTAGGGATTGAGTAATTGTCAAAATTTCCAGTCCCCAGTCCCTAATCCCCAGTCCCTTTAATTAAGCATTTACCCGCAATTGATCCAATGCTTCTTGTACTTTTTGATTGCGAATTTCCCCAGCGTGAGTAACGCAAGTACTCTTCACAATATCGTCCTCAAAATTGAGGATTAATTCTCCCTCTTTATTAATCAAGTATTGCAACAGAGTCAGAATATTTTTCGCATACATTTGCGAAGAGTGAATTGGGGTCGAAGAAGGCAAATTAATCGTGCCAATAATTGTTACACCGTTATAGCGAATATCTCTCCCAGGATGAGTGCAAGCACAATTTCCCCCTTGTTCAGCGGCGATATCAACTATTACTGAACCGGGCTTCATTTGCGCTACCATTTCTTCAGTAACTAGTAATGGTGCTTTCCTTCCTGGAACTTGGGCGGTGGTGATTACAACATCAGACATTTTGACGTGCTCGGCGATCGTTTCTTGAGTTTTCTGTTTAGAAACCTCAGAAATCTCTTTCGCGTAACCGTTGTCTGCCACCGTTTCTTCGTCTAATTTTACTTCTACGAATTTAGCGCCCAGACTTTGTACTTCTTCTTTTACCGCAGGACGAATGTCAAAAGCTTCCACCACTGCACCGAGTCTCCGGGCGGTGGCGATCGCTTGCAAACCCGCAACTCCGGCACCGATAATAAATACTTTGGCAGGTGCGATCGTTCCCGCAGCAGTTGTTAACATGGGGAAAAACTTCGGTGCCGCCGCTGCTGCAATCAATGCTGCTTGGTATCCCGCCACTGAAGCTTGGGAGGAAAGCGCATCCATGCTTTGCGCCCTAGTGGTACGGGGAATTAATTCCATACTCAAACTAGTGATGCGACGTTGGGCTAATTTTTGCGCCAAAGTAGGATTTCCCAAAGGATTAGTAAAACCGATTAAAACCGCACCTTCTCGCAGCATATCCACTTCATGCCTACCTTCCCGTTCTTGAGGTGGGCTGACTTTTACCAATATGTCAGCTTCACCCCATAAAGTATACGGGTCGGAAATAATTTTTGCTCCTGCTGTTGTGTATGCTTCATCAGCAAAAAACGATCGCTCACCAGCACCAGCTTCTACCCACACTTCTATTCCTTGTTTAACCAACCGAGCCACAGTGTCAGGTATTAGGGCTACACGATTTTCACCCATTTCAATTTCTTTGGCAACTGCTAATTTCATTGAACCTCCTTGCTAGTTTAAGTAATTCTCTGTAGCCAAACTACAAATTTAGTGCGTGGCTAGTTTTTCCTTCCAATTTAGTTATTTGGACATTTTCATGATTCAGTTTCTTGATAGCGCTGCCGCAATTCAATCTAATTCGCCCTGTTAACTCTTCTACTTTTTCATCCTATGTTGATCCCCAAATTTTGGGGTATTCTCTTTAACTTATTTTATAGATTCATAGTTTGGCTAATGAGAAAATACCTATTCTTTACTTAATTTGCCTGTTTACCTCTATTTTCTTAATATTCATATAAGATTTATATACAATTAGACACATTTAGAAATATGATTTTCATCAAATAATGTTACTTTGATTACCGAATTTTCTAAATTGTTATTTAACAAACTGAAACAGGACTTAAGCAGTCAATTAGAGGTGTAGGGGCGGGTGAGAGTTGATAAATTAGGCATTTCACAACTCATCCTAGTTCAAAACCCGCTCCTACAATCCTTGATTTTCCGTAAGTCCTATTAAAGTTAACTAAGATTTTTCAGGACAAATTTGGGAAAAAAGCTTTATTTTTTATCCTTACTGACGCAACTTTCTGAGTTGATCCCCTATAATCAAAGTTGCTTTGCCGGAACCACTAACACTTAGAAAACATCTTTAAATATCGTAAATTGAGTGTAAGTTAAGTTTGGTAACAAACCATTACTCCGAAGCTATAACAGAATCTAGTGCTATGTCTTTGCAGTTTTCTTTTCGACGTATCCTTTCGGCCTTAGCAGTGACGAGTTGCTTACTCACGGGGACTTCTAGCATTGTCTGGGCAGATAGCCTTCCCGGATTTACCCTATTTGGTGGGCCACCTCGCGAAAATCAACTGCCGTTTCGCTTAGACTTTGGTGGGAGAATCAACACTTGGGATCGGTATCGGCTAAAAATTCCGAATAAAAAGATGAAATTAGCCGTTTCGCAGTTTTCGATTTCTTATCCTGACTATTACAAAGGTACATTTGACACCAAAGACGTTGAGGTGAAAGTTAAAGGCAAATCTGTCAAGCTTGATGAAGTCACCTGGGATAAGGAAAACCGGACGATCCAAATTTTCCCAAGAGAACCAGTCCCCGCAGGTAACGACGTGGAGTTAGTTCTCTCCAACGTGAAAAACCCTTCTTCAGGGGGAATGTTTTACTTTAATTGCAGCATTATGACTCCGGGTGATGTGCCTTTGATGCGCTATATCGGCACTTGGTTGGTAAGTATTGATTAGGTACGGAAAATCGGTGATAAAATAAGAGATTGTGACTTTTTGAATTGTTTTAGGCTCGCCAGCTTGGAGAACCCGTAATGACCCAACGCACGTTACACGGCACTAGCCGTAAGAGAAAGAGAACTTCTGGTTTTCGCGCCCGGATGCGAACCAAAAATGGAAAATTAGTACTCAAAGCCCGTCGGAAAAAGGGTCGTTATCGTTTAGCAGTTTAATGTCAGGCTATTTGAGGCAGGAATAAAAACGCCTGTGGCTTTGCCAAAAGCACATCGACTAAAAAATAGGCAGGACTTCTCTGCCTTATTCCGCAAGGGGATGCGATGTAGCACACCCCATTTAACTTTAAGAGCCTTGCGGCAGTCAGCCAAAGTGGAATCAGGGAAGCAGTCGCTTTCGAGATTGCCGACTGCGGCTGCTACTGCTGCTCAGGGGAATGATACAGCGATCGCGCAGTCCCAACTTCCATCCCGGATGGGCATTTCCATCAGCCAAAAAGTCAGCAAGCGGGCAGTTGTGCGAAACCGGATCAAAAGGCAGCTAAAAGCAGCTTTTCGGCAACTCTTACCCAAAGTTGCTCCCGGTTGGTTACTAGTAATAGTAGTAAAACCATTAGCTACGCAGTGCGAATATCATCAATTTCTGCAAGAATTAGAGCAGTTGTTGGTAGAAGCTGAGGTATTCAATGGGTATTCGTGAAGAAGTTTACTATGAGGGCGGTCCTCATATCGGAGATTTAATTTTAAACATTCTCATAGGACTGACGGTAATTGGGTTGCCGTTAACCGTAGGTGCGATCGCTCGTGCCCTGTGGCTGCGTTATCGAATTACCGATCGACGGATCTCCGTCACAGGCGGCTTTCGTGGACAAGACCGCACTGACATCATTTACTCGGAAATAGCCGAAGTGAAAAAAGTCCCTCGTGGCATAGGTTTGTGGGGAGACATGGTAGTAGTTTTGAAAGACGGTAGCCGTTTAGAACTCAGAGCAATTCCTAAATTCCGCGAAATTTACGATTACATTACCGAAAAAGCCAAAATTAAGCCAGCAACAACTACCAGGTAGTTATAGCAGAAGGCAGAAGGCTCCAAGGGAAAAACCGTTAAAACAAAGGTTTTGGCTTTTTATCTTGCCTTAACCGCCTTGGCAAAAGGGAACCGAAGCCAACAAAAAAGCTTTTTCATTCCCTGCTCAATTTCCCCTAGTTTAGGCAGTTATCCCCTAATACTGCTGGTTCACAAGATAGATTAGATAAAGACAATACAGCGCTTGTAGGTAGACTTCATAAGCATGGATTTTGGTGTAAGTTTTCTTTCCAACAACGTAATGCTGCCGATCCTGGATTTCTTCTACGGGATCGTCCCCAGCTATGGGTTGGCTATCGTAGCGCTGACTCTGGTGATTCGTTTCGCACTTTATCCCCTAAGTGCTAAATCAATTCGCAGTATGCGCCAGACGCGAGTCACCCAACCGCTAATGCAAAAGCGAGTTAAGGAAATTCAAGAACGCTACAAAGACGACCCAGCAAAGCAACAAGAAGAAATGGGCAAAGTCTACAAAGAGTTTGGCAACCCATTGGGAGGTTGCTTACCCGTACTAGTACAGATGCCCGTACTATTTGCCCTATTTGCTACTTTGCGTGGTTCACCATTCTCGGATATAAATTACACCGTGAATGTTCAAGTACTACCCAAAGAACAAATCGAGCAAGTTCAAAAACAAGCTTTTTCCACCGCACCTCAAAATATTTATTTCGCTGATAGCAGCCATGCTCCAGTGATTGCTTTATTACCAGGTGGAAATAAACTCGCAGTGGGTGAGAAAACTAAATTAGATTTTCAAACTCCGGCAGGTAAACCTTTAGAAGCTTTAGTAACAGAATCTCCAGAAACGAAACTGGTTCCGACTTGGAAGGTTACAAAAGGCGAAGAGCGGATCAAAATAGATGCCAATGGCAATATAGAAGCCTTACAACCAGGTGATGCCACTATTCAGGGAACAATTCCAGGTTTAGCATCTGATAAAGGATTTCTATTTATCGACGCTTTGGGAAGAGTTGGAGCATTTGATGAAGACGGTGCTATCCACTGGGATATCGTGGGGATGGTGCTGTTTTTTGGTATTAGCTTATATATCAACCAGCTACTCTCAGGACAACAACCAGGTGCTACTTCCAATCCTCAACAGGATACGGTAAATAAAATTACGCCAGTGATATTTTCGGGAATGTTTTTATTCTTCCCATTACCCGCTGGTGTATTAATGTACATGGTGATTGCTAATATTTTTCAAACCGCTCAGACCTTTATTTTGTCTAGGGAACCATTGCCAGAAAATCTACAAAAATTAGTGGAAGCTCAAGAAAAAGAAGCAACTGCTAAGGAAAGAGAGGCACTCCCATTTGAACCAGGTCGTTCTAAGAAAAAAGCCTCGGGTTAGTTTTCATGACGGACACTCGCATACAACGTGGTCAAAAATGGCTGGAAGAACTGCTAAAACTAATCAAAGTTCCAGCTATGGTTAAAGCCCAAAAAGCTGAAACACAAGTAGACTTAGCAGAACCAGAAGAACCAGAAGAACCAGAAGAACCAGCTAGCTACTGGTTAACAATTGATGAAACCAACCTGTCGCGATCGCAAATTGAAATATTGATTGGCAATGAAGGTGCCACTTTAGATGCCATTCAATATTTAGTTAATGCCATTCTCAATATGGGTAAAGAGCATGATGAACAAGCTGCTTATACCGTTGAGTTGGATGGCTACCGAGTTCGCAGACAAGCAGAACTTTTGGCTTTGGCAGAGTACGCCATTCAGCAAGTACGCACCAATGGTCAAGAGTTTGAAATGAAGTCACTTTCTGCCGCAGAAAGACGACAAATTCATACCTTTTTGAAAGAGTTCACCGATTTAGAAAGCTATAGTCGGGGTAAAGAACCAGACCGTCGTTTGGTGGTGCGACGGCGCTAGTAAGAAGGCAGAAGGCAGAAGGCAGAAGGCAAAAGGGCAGAGGGGTAGAGGGACTCCAGGGATAAAAGGGTAAATTTCTCCCCATCCCCCCATCCCCCTGTCTCTTATACACA
>NZ_JADEWG010000311.1 GCF_015207735.1 [Phormidium] sp. LEGE 05292 | reverse complement strand
TGAAACCTTCTATACGAAGAACATTCTCTTGAACGAAGGTCTGCGGGCTTGGATGGCTCCTGCTGACCAACCCCATGAGCGTTTTGTCTTCCCTGAAGAAGTTCTCCCTCGTGGTAATGCTCTGTAATAATGAGCTAAGCAGGGATGAATGGAAGATTAATGGTATATTTTTCCTTCATCCTTAAATTTCACCCTTAAATCCTAAAATCCTTAAAACCTTTTAATTTAGGTACTGCCCCGTGGAATCATCTTTTAACAGTGCAATGGTTGCGGGCAATCGTGACCAAGAATCGTCAGGTTTTGCCTGGTGGGCTGGTAACGCCCGTTTAATCAACCTCTCCGGTAAACTGCTGGGCGCTCACGTTGCCCACGCTGGTCTGATTGTCTTCTGGGCTGGAGCAATGACTTTATTTGAAGTCGCTCACTTTAACCCAGAAAAGCCGATGTACGAACAAGGCTTGATCCTGCTACCTCACCTCGCTACCCAAGGTTGGGGTGTAGGCGCAGGTGGTGAAGTTATCGATACTTACCCCTACTTCGTAGTTGGTGTTCTGCACCTAATTTCTTCAGCTGTTTTGGGTTTGGGCGGTATCTATCACGCCGTTCGTGGGCCAGACACCCTCGAAGAATACTCTTCTTTCTTCGGGTATGACTGGAAAGATAAGAACAAGATGACCACCATTCTTGGTTTCCACCTAATTGTGCTCGGCATTGGTGCCCTGCTGTTAGTGGCTAAGGCAGTGGCTTTCGGTGGCTTGTATGACACCTGGGCTCCTGGTGGTGGTGATGTGCGGGTGATTACTAACCCCACACTGAACCCTGCTGTCATCTTTGGTTACTTAACAAAATCTCCTTTCGGTGGAGATGGCTGGATCGTCAGCGTTGATAACTTGGAAGACGTTGTTGGCGGTCACATCTGGATCGGTTTGATCTGCATCGCTGGTGGCATTTGGCACATTCTTACCAAGCCTTTCGGTTGGGCACGTCGCGCTTTCATCTGGTCTGGAGAAGCTTATCTCTCCTACAGCTTGGGGGCATTGTCCTTGATGGGCTTTGTGGCTTCTTGCTACGTTTGGTTTAACAACACTGTTTATCCCAGCGAATTCTACGGCCCAACAAACGCTGAATCTTCTCAAGCTCAAGCGTTTACCTTCCTAGTGCGTGACCAACGCTTAGGTGCTAACGTCGGTTCTGCACAAGGCCCAACTGGTCTTGGTAAATACCTGATGCGCTCTCCTACTGGTGAAATCATCTTCGGTGGTGAAACCATGCGCTTCTGGGATTTCCGTGGCCCTTGGTTGGAACCTTTACGTGGTCCTAACGGTCTTGACTTAGACAAGATCAAGAATGACGTTCAGCCTTGGCAAGTACGTCGTGCTGCTGAGTACATGACTCACGCTCCCAACGGTTCTTTGAACTCTGTAGGTGGTCTGATCACTGAAATCAACGGCTTTAACTACGTTAACCCTCGTGCTTGGCTGGCGACTTCACACTTTGTCTTGGCTTTCTTCTTCTTAGTTGGTCACTTATGGCACGCAGGACGGGCTCGTGCTGCTGCTGCTGGCTTTGAAAAAGGTATCGATCGCGAAACCGAGCCAGTATTATTCATGGGCGAACTCGACTAAGGAGTTAGATAAGTTTAAATTTCTCTCTCCTAAACAGTTTAAAGCTCCTGCCTTTAGGCAGGAGCCTTTTTTTATGCTGGTTGTTTTTATACCCACATTCCGCAGATATGACATTTATACCAAATCCGGGTTAGCAACCCCCTTTATATTCTTCCTCTTCTCTTCGCGCTCTAAAACGCTATCGCGTTTCGCTTCGCTATCGCGTCTTACGTGCTACGCACACGCTACGCGAACGCGGTTCAAATAAAAAAGGGGTAATCAAACCGGATTTAGTATTACATAACAAAACGATCGCCCTATTCCTCATAATTGAAAAAGAACGATCGCATAATTAGAGTAAAATTAGCCAATTTTCAGCGAGCTTATTATCGAGCACACACAAGTTGTACTCTCTTCTATCTATGTCATGGGTATAACTGAGATTGATTTATGCAGTTGTTATGCAACTTTTTCAATTTGCGTTCCAACTTCAATCAGAAAGGTTTAGCTTTCATCACTGCGTCATTGTAACTGTTGGGCTGCATCCAAAGATATTGACGGGTTCTCTAGTCCCCTTGAACCTGGGTTTTCCACTACAAGTACGGAAGAGCCTTATTTTGACAAAAAATCCCCTGGTATTACTACCAGAGGACAACTTGCCACTTGAAAGAAAAAATGGCACTAGCCTAGAAGGATAAAATGGCACTCAAGAAGCCGAGGATAGTAATTCCTTCGTTCCAATAAGAAAGCCATTACAAAGTAGCTAGAATCATAAAACGGCACA